>NZ_JACFYV010000029.1:0-47317 GCF_016759955.1 Burkholderia sp. KCJ3K979 | reverse complement strand
CAGGGGCGCCGGAACGGTGATGGCACCGCTTTTCAATCGCCGTGATAGGAGCGCTCAATCCCCTAGGGGGAGTGCCGCGCCCCCGGAGTCTTCGCCTATGTCCCGAAATGAAGGGTAACATAGTCCTTAATATGTTCCGCTTCATTTCGCTAGACGCCGTCTCTCGAATGCCTTCTTCTTAACGCGATTGCGCGGCACTAAACCTACGGCAAAATTGTTCAGTTAAGAACAGCGGCATCGCCGCAATTAAAGCCGCAATGTCCGGCTGAAATCGACTTTCATGTCGCCATGAAATGAATACTTGGTATGTCGGATGCCCCCCAGATCCAAATGCCCGATACGCTCGAGCATTCCGAAGCCGGGGTAATACGCGTCGACCCGCCCTTGACCGGTAACGCGCGCTCCGTGATCGCGCGAACACACGAACCGACGGCGCCCGTTCGTGAACACGAAACTTCCGCCGGCTAGAGAGACCGTCGGGCTGAAAATCAGGCGCGTGCTGAGGGCCGCAACTCACCGTGCCTTCGAGCCGTGAAAATACGCATAATACGAATTCACTGTATCAGGAGGCTGTCATGTCCACCATCACCGCCACCGATCTGGCGCGCCACACCCGCCAGATTCTCGACCGAGTTGCCCGCTAAGGCGAGACCATCGTGGTCGAACGCAACCAGACCGTGATCGCGCGCCTGGTGCCCGCCGAACCCGCGATGAACGCCGCCCAGGCGCTCGCCGGTCTGCCGATGATCGGTGCCGAGGCCGCAGCCCGTTGGCTACACGACAGCCGCACCGGCTTCGAAGACGGAGTGCGTGACCCGTGGGCGTGATCATCGACAGCTGCGTGGGGGTCGGGCTCGCCGGCGGAATGGTCGCGCCGCGCGCGGTGATCGATGCAGCCGGAGATGCGCCGGTGTTTATCTCGACGATCTTGCTCGGCGAACTGGCGTTCGGCGTGCAGTCCTGCACGGATGCGGCCTAGCGCGCGCCGCGCACCTGCACCTCGAGCGCCGGCCTGCGCTGGACATCACGCGCCACACCGCGGCCGCGTTCGGCGTGCTGGCCGCTGCCGTCGAACAAACCGGCCGCTCGCCGCGGCCCCACTGCAACGACCTGTGGATTGCCTCGCAGGCGATTGAGCACGGCTACGCACTGATGACGCTGAACGTGCCGGATTTTGCGGACCTGCCGGGACTGAGCGTGATAGTGCCGACGAGCGCCGGCACCAGTTGAATGGGATCACCAAACCAGCTATAGGCACCGACATCCGTTTCGACTAGACGTGCTTGCATAGCAAATCAAAACCGCACCCGCACCCCGGCTCCGACGCCATTTCCTGATGAGGCATGCGTAATCGTGTCATAGCGCCACGCCGCGTAGATGTCTGTGCGCTTCGACAGTGGATAGTCGTAGCCCAGCGCGAACGTCGACCACCGGATGTCGAAACCGGTGACAGGACGCCGACGGGTGCCCGCCCATGACAGCAGCATACTGCCCATACCGAATCGCGCGCTTGCTCCCACCTGCACGGTGTCGTCGGTCACGTTGCTATTGTTGCTCACCCGCTCGTACTGGAACATGAGCTTCGTCGCGTGGATCCGATAGGCACCGCCGACAAGCCATGCCGTTTGTGCCGTCGCACCGTTAAGAAAAAGCGAAGCTGTGTGCAAGCTTTGCACCGCAGCCGTTGCCGAGAACGAGCCGGCGAAGTAAAGGACGTTGGCACTATAGTTCGCCTGTCCAGCATGGCCAGCCACACCCGCATTGCTATAGAGCAAGCTTCCAGAGAGCCCGCCGACCTCCGGTGTCTGATACAACACCGAACTGTCGATCGCCGTATCGCTTTGCACGGAAGCCGCTCCCATGGCCGAGCCCAGGTATCCGTGGGAGATCATCGGCGAGAACGCGAACGAGTTACCGAACGGATTGAAGAGTAACGTGGAGACGAACAGGGGTGCCGTATTGCGCCCGACCGTCACGTCCCCAAAGCCTCCGCTCAGTCCGACAAAGGCATTGCGACCGAAGAATGACTGACCATTGAATGAACCGAGCTGACCAGCGTTTACACGGAAAAAACTCTCCAGCGTGAATACCGCCTTCATGCCGTGACCAAGATCCTCCGATCCAGACACGCCCCAATATGACGTCGTCATCCCGCCTGAGCCAACCTGCCAGGCACTGCCAGCGGCGCCTGGCGCATGCGTTTCGCCAACAAAGGCGTCGATCAAACCGTAAAGCGATACCGAAGACTGGGCGTGGACGACGCCCGGGATGCCCCACATCCCAACCGAAACAGCGCAAGCGCGCGCCAAGCCCCAAACTATCTTCCGCATAGGTTCTCCTCCTCGTTGTTCGAATCGATCGCGCGCAACCGGGGCGACGCGTCTACGCGGACACGACGCGCGCGAGCGGCCGACCGTGCTCGGCCAATGCGACGGCCACCACGAGTTCATCCGGCGCAGGAGAATCCGGCACAATCAGCGACGCGGTATCGAAGTGATCGAAGTTCCACATGTCAACCGCGCCATGCAACGGAATGTCCAGACACGCACCTGCGGCGCCGCGCTTCGTGACCGACGGAATGAGCGAGGTGGTCCCCGGTAGACAGGCGCGTATCGCCTTGCCCATTCGTGGATGTAACAGCGCGGCCGCACACTCGAGCGGCACCGCCGTGCCCACCAAGGCGGCCTTGCCGTACACTTGAATGGCCCCGCGTTGCACGCCCAGTGCACATCGGGCGTGCTCGGTCAGCGACGTCCCCAGCTCCGCACCGAGCTCGTACAGAGGCTCAAGAGGATCATCTATTCGCCAGTTCTGCCGTGACAGGACCGCAGCTGCAATGGCCTGGCGGTGGGCTGGATAGATCGCGGCGTTCAACTCGGCACGCCGCTCAACCAGATGCACCACGATCTTTGCGATTTGAACGCTCACAGCGTTACCTCCGTGGCGACTGCGTGCTCGCCCTGCAACAGGGGCGCCGTGGGAAACGCGCCGCGCGCCGACTCGTAGGCGCGTGCGGCACGCAGTACGAGTGCATCCGCGTGCAAACGCCCAACGATCTGCACCCCCGTCGGCAAACCACCGGGCAGGCCGCACGGCACGCTCGCGGCAGGCAGCCCGGTCTGGTTGCACCACGATGTCTGCTGAGGTGCCGTCAGCAACGTCGTCGGCAACCCAGGCACCGGCAGTGGGCCGCAGTGAAACACCGGTGTCACGAGCAAGTCGTAGCGCTCGAAGAACGCGGCCATCTCGACACCCAGCAGATGACGTGCACGCAACGCACCGGCAAGTTCTGGCGCGGTGACTTGCAGACCGGACTGCACAAGGACCTGTACGTCCGAGTCGAGCTGTGCACGTTGCGCCTCGCTCATCGCGCATGCACGTTGCGCAAAGAACACCGACCACTGAATCGCGTGCATGCGACTGTCCAGATAATTGGCCAGCGGCTTCACATCGACTTGCTCGACGTGCGCACCCAAGGCCTTGAGCACGTCCGCGGCCTGCGCGACACTTGCAGCGACCATGGGGTCGACCGTCACGCCCGCAATGCCAGGGCAATACGCCACGCGCAGCCCGGCGACGCCATCCTCCAGTCCAATGCGATAGTCCACCGGGCGAACTGACTCTGACCGCAAAGGCTCGTGCACTCCCGATGCAACGCTGAGCATCAACGCGGCGTCACGCACATTGCGCGCAATTGGCCCGAGCGTGGACAGTCGCGTCCAGGAGCCGGCTACGCCGGTCGGCACGAGATCGAACGTGGGCTTAAAGCCTACGACGCCGCTCCAGCACGCCGGCACACGAATCGACCCGCCGCCGTCGGTGGCCAGCGACAAAGGACCCATGCCAAGTGCGACCGCAACTGACGAGCCGCCGCTGCTGCCACCCGGCGTCACGCGCCGATCCCAAGGATTGCGGGTAATGCCGGTGAGCGGGGAGTCCGTCACAATCTTGTTGCCGTATTCCGATGTCGTCGTTTTTCCGAACAACAATGCCCCGGCACGGCGCAGGCGCGAAACCGCAGGCGCATCGCTACGTTGCAGTGTGTCCGGGCTCGTCAATGAGCCATACCGCGTCGGAAATCCTTGTACATCGATGAGATCCTTGACCGATACCGGCACGCCATCGAGTAGCCCGAGCGGCTCGCCGCGCATCCAGCGCTGCTCCGATTCGCGCGCTGCCTGCAGCGCCATATCTGCATGGAAGCTGCACATGCAATTCACGAGCGGATCAAACCGCTGGATGCGCTCCAGCACTGCCTCCATACACTCACGTGGCGACAGTGCATGACGTCGATACTCGACAAGCAACGTCTCTGCACTCATCATGGATATATCATTCATATCGCACTCCTTAGTGATATAGACAAAGTAATGACGGGATGTCGTGACCGCTTTATCCCCGACACGTCGGTAAAATCGGTCCGACCGAATCCAAAAGCGCAAAGCTGTTATCCGCCTGCGCCTGAGCGATGCGCGTCATGCATGTGACGTGATCGCCCACTCGGCTCACGCCCGACTTACCGCGCGGCAAATTCAGCGAAATGCCCGACAATGCCGCCTTGACATGCATGACCTCGACGCTGCCAGCGTCTTGCGCGGCCTGCGCAAAGAGTCGAATACCCGCGTACGTGCATTCCCCGTGAGGCAGCATCACCGCATAGGGGCCTAACCGCGGCGCACGGGTGTTGGCCACGCGCGCGGTGTAGCGCGCAAGAAAGCGATGATTTTCAGCGCTATCGATGCTCATAAAGTACGATGACACACCGATGGCGCCCGTTGATGCGCCCGCAGTTGCAATCGATAGCGATTCGTGCGCGATGTCCGTGACCAAACGCGGCCTCATCGCAAACGACCGATACTGTTTGACAAACGTGACCGGATCATCGCCGATGCTGTGCCATACCAGTTGCGGCTGCTGTGCTGCAATTCGTTGAAGCACGGCACCATAATCGCGCGTGCCGAACGGCAACCAGTACACGCTCAACAAGCGGCCACCGTGGCGAGATACGGCCGCCTCCAGCGCGGGCACCAGCACCTTGCGGTTGCTGCCGACGTCCGAGACGACCGCGCTGACACTCTTTCCACCACCACGCATGAGCCACGTAATGAGCGGTTCGACCCGCTGAGCAACACTCAGACCGGTACTTAACAACAGCGGATCACAGCGACCCTCGTCGAAATTCGGATAGACGACAAGACGCGCGGCCGTCTTAGCGGCCTGCAGCGCCGCCTCGCGCTCGGACGGCAGCACCATGCCTGTGAGCATCGCCACTTCGTCACGCATCAATAGCTGCCTGGCTTTCTCGAGCGTCACTGCCGTCGACATCTGCGTATCTTCGACGGCCAGTTCGAGCGGCCGCCCAAGCAGTCCGCCAGCAGCGTTGATTTCTTCAATGGCGAGCATCGCACAGTGCCGATTGGTTTCCCCGACCCGGGTAAGTGGGCCGCTCAACGGCGCAAGCAATCCGATCTTGATCGGCGCCGCTGCTCGGACAAGGTTCGGACAAACGGCGGCGCTGAACGCCCCAAGCGCGCCCCACAGGGCAGATCGCGAAAAGTCACGTCGATTCATGTAGGTTCTCTTTCAATGAACGCCGCTTGCGAATCAGCCGTTCGTTCAGCAGCAGGTGACAAGAATTGGGCCAACGGGTGCGCGCTGTCCGTGCCGCGGTGCGGTTCAATCTTTCCCGCATGGGCGAGCCGCCCGTTCTTGAGCACAATGCATCGCTGCGCGCAGCGCAACACGAGGTCAAGATTCTGTTCGACAAGCAGCACCGCGAGCTTCGAACGACGGCACAGCACCGGGATTACATCGCCGATCAGCTCGACAAGATTGGGTTGCACGCCGTCAGAAGGCTCGTCCAGCAACAACAGTTTCGGTCGACCACACAATGCACGCGCGATAGCCAGTACCTGTTGCTCGCCGCCCGACAACGTCCCGCCATGTTGCAAGAGCCGCGTTTTCAATACCGGGAAATACTCGAACACCTCATCCAGAATCTCGGCGTCGCCGGCCGCCGCGGTTCCCATCATCAGGTTCTCGCGTACCGTGAGCTTCGGAAAAATCCATCGCCCCTGCGGCACCAGCCCGATGCCCAGCCGAGCGATTTCATGCGCGCGCATGCCGTTGATGACGTGCTCGCCAAAGCGAACCGCTCCGCTCACGTGCGGCAAAAAGCCCATGATCGCCTTCACAAGCGTCGTTTTTCCCGCTCCATTGCATCCGAGCACCCCGACCACTTCGTTGGGCTGAACGGCAAGCGTGATCTGGTGCAAGACAGCGATGTCGCCGTATCCGGCCGACAGATTTTCAATGTGCAGCATGACTTGCCCCCTGCCCCAGATAAATGCGTCGGACCTCCTCGTCCTTCGCAATGTCGTCGTAGCGCCCTTGGCGAACGATTTGCCCGCGGTGCATAACCCACGTCTCGCAATTAAGCGACTGCACGAAACGCAGGTCATGTTCGATGGCAAGTACCGCACACTGCTCACGCAGGCGGTGGATGAGATGCACAAGCCGCTGAGCATCAGCGGCGGATAAACCCGCAGCAGGCTCGTCGAGCAGCAACAATGCGGGGCGACACATCATCGCCATGCCGATTTCCAACCACTGGCGCTCGCCGTGTGGCAGATGCATCGCCAACATGTCGGCTTGCGCGGCAAGTCCGATTTGCTCGAGAACGCCATCGAGGTGCCGCATCGAAAACGCCTGTCGATTCGACACACCGAGCGCAGCCACTTCGAGGTTCTCGCGTACGCTCATCATCTGGAAGACATTTGTTCCCTGGAATTTCCGTACGACGCCGCGCCGGCAGTATTGATACATCGGTCGGCCGGTCATTCGCTCACCTGCGAGATACAGCTCGCCAGCCCCAGGCACAATCGCGCCCGACATCAGCCCGACCAGCGTGCTTTTTCCAGCGCCGTTCGGGCCGATGACGCAAAGCAGGTCTCGCGCGCCAATTTCTACGTCAACGCCCGCAATCGCGTTAATGCCGCCAAATGCACGGTACAGTCCGACACCTTTGATGATCGGCGCGTTCATCACGACCCTCCTTCGACGCGCCGCGCACAAGAGCGCGGCATGCGCTTGAGCGATATTCCAGTGAATTGACGCAGTCCCTTGAGCATGCCCCCCAGACGCACACCGTTCGGCAGGCAAAGCACGCACGCGAGAAAAACTGCGCCGAGAATAAGCGGCCACCACTGTGTGCTCAGACTGGACGCACCATGCTTGAGTAGCGTCAGGCCGACCGCGGCGAGCACGGGACCGCCCAGCGAGCCACGTCCGCCTATGGCAACCCAGAGGATGACTTCGGTGGCCAATACCGGTGAAAACACATCGGGCGCAACAACGCCGGCGGTTGCTGCCATCAAGCAACCCGCCACCGCGGCCAACACCGCCGAGGCCATGAACATCAACAGGAGATGCCAGGACGTGTGATATCCACACGCCAGCGCGCGCCATTCGTTCGTCGAGATCGCCGCGAGCACCTTCCCGTATCGGCTGCGACAAAGCAGCCACACCACCCCAAGCAGCGCAACGAGGATTATCGCGACGGCATACCAGGACGCGACCGGGCCGCTCAAATCGAGTGTGTGCCCCGCAAGCTGGAAGGACAGCCCCGGAATACCGAGCAAGCCCGTGTCTCCGCCTGTTACCGACTGCCAGCTCGTTGCAAGCTGCTGCGCGATAATCAACACCGCCATACTGAGAATGGCAAAGAAATGCAGCCTCACCCCTGCATACAGCAAGAAGTAACCGAGAACGGCCGCTGCGACCGCAGCACAGGCAAGGCCAGCGAGAAATCCGACTAACGGCGTCTGCCCAAACTGGACCGTAGTCACGGCGAAGCCGTATGCTCCAATGCCGAAGAAGGTCGTGTGACCCAGCGTTAGTACACCGGCACGCCCCCACAGCAGGTCATAACTGAGCGCCAATATCGCCAGAACGAGTGCATCGCGTATCACGGTGAGTTGATACGCCCCAACGACAAACGGCAGAATTGCGCCGGCCACAACGATCGCAAAACCGGTCATAACCGGAGACAGATCGCTGCCGCTCAAGGCGGGCTGTGACAACCAAGTCCGCGCACGAGAAAAATAACGGTCGAACATTGCCTTACCCCTTTCCGAGAAGCTGATGCGCCGCACTAAAGCCGGGGAGCAGACCCTGTGGCCGGAAACGAATCAGGACAATGGATACAATCAGGACAATCGCCGACGCGAGTGACGGATCGACGCGATAGCTGAGCAAGGTCTCGATCGTGCCGACAAAAGCGCTGCCGAGTATGCTGCCGGCCACCGAGCCGATCCCCCCCAGCACGATCACGAAGAACGCCTTGGCAAGATAGGACACCCCGAGATGGGACTCCACCGACACCATTGGTGCCACCAGAACACCGGCGAGCGAAGCGAGCGCGGCGCCACCACAAAAGGCCACCCGATTCAGCCTTCTGGTATTGATGCCGACGGCCTCAGCCATCGCCGGATGTTGAATGACCGCACGCAGCTTCGTACCAAAACGCGTCCGAGTGAACAGCACCCAGCATCCAGCGGTAGCAGCCAGTGCCACACCGATCACGAACATCCGATAAGCAGGATAGCTGCCGCCCGGTACGTCAACAGTTGCGTTGAACGGCGCATAGACCAGCATCGGCTGAGTGCCGAAGATCAACTCGATCGCCTTCTGAACGATCAGGCTGACCGCGTAGGTCGCCAGTAGCGTATCCAGTGGACGGTCATAGAGCAGTCGGATGACGAAGCGCTCAAGACACCACCCGAGCCCCGCGCCGACAATCGGCGCGGCGAGCAGCCCAGCCCAGAATGCGTGTTGACCTCCCACGGACTGCGCAACCGCCAATGTGTAAGCCCCCATCGTCACCCACTCGGCATGCGCGAGGTTCACGATATCCATCAGGCCAAACACGATCGCAAGGCCCAATGCCACAAGCGTAAGCACGCTAACGTAACTAAGAATGTTTAAGATCGTCGCCATTACTCCAAATCCTGTGTTCAATGACCGCCCAACCCACCCAGCCCTCGCCAAGCATGTGACAGCGAAGCCCACCAAGACGACACAGATACGATGCATGTCGCCACCCAAACTAAGTAACGCTTAGCTTGCAGACTAAGAAATACTTAGCAAAAAGTCCATTAAAAATTAAGAAACTCTTAGGATGCGTCGGACCTCATCGACATCCTCGATCTTTCCCAAGCGCCTCAGAGAGGCACGTCTACGCTCGGGCCTGAGCCAGGAACAGCTCGGCATCGAAGCCGGGATTGATGAATTCTCGGCGAGCGCACGCGTGAATCAGTACGAGACCGGCAAACACGCACCCAAGCTCCAGACGGCCCACCGTCTCGCCCGAGTACTGCACGTCCCGACCAGCTTCCTATATGAAAGCAATGACCTCCTTGCGCGGCTTCTCGTCGTGGCCGCACCGCTACCGCAGGACAGCCTAGAAGCACTTCTCGAATACGCCGAGCGACTGTCACGAACCGCCGCCTCCTGATTCCCGACAACGCCCGGACTAAGAGTTACTTAGCAAACCGGGCAATCGATTCCTGGACACTTGATGCATGTCCAGCGACTCGACCGTCACCTCTGTGTTTTCGAAACGCCTGAAGCAGGCGCGGTTGCGTACCGACCTCACCCAGGAACAGCTTGGCATTCTGGCTGGCATCGATGAATTTTCCGCCAGCGCTCGCGTCAACCAGTACGAGAAGGGCAAGCATGCTCCAACCGTACAGACCAGTCAGCGGCTTGCCCGAGCGCTTCTCATTCCGACAAGCTTCCTGTACGAGGAGGACGACTTGCTGGCCAACCTTCTCTTAATTGCTGGGCGACTGAGCAAAGAAAAGAAGCGGGCCCTAGTCGCCGCGGCAGAATCGCTCGCGCAAGAATAGCCGTCACTCCCGTCGGTGAATAGCGCCAACCACTGCGCACTTTATCAAGGCCCTTGGAGACGAAGTTCGCACATGTCGCCCAACAAAGAAGCCCACTCAAGTGGGCCTCGCGACGCGGGCCAACGTCCATCCGAACACGATCTCTTTGGTCGAGCGTGCCCAAATAGTCCCCAAGATCGACGCTCTGCTTGCGCTTGCTGCGGCCCTCGACACCTCTCTCTCGCAATTGGTTAAAGCAGCAGTGACTCGAGCAGATCTTCGCCAGATCCCGTCGGCCTCACACAAACAACAACTATGAGCCTCTCGCCGGCGGCGATCGGCCATTCGTCACTTACAAGCAGTCCGCCAACGATCGCCGCTGCCTTGGAATAGAACCTCGCCGGCCTCGACTTGACGCGATGAACCGCCACGGAGATCGGTCGGACCGGTACGCGCGCAGCTTCGATCTTGACGTCTATTTATTATCATAAATTTACGATCGAATATCTCACCTGGTCAAGCGACAAAACGTCAGCGTTTACCCCGGCAATTATCTCCAAGCTCCCCGCCTACGTACCCTCTCGATGAGCACCTCGACACTCTTTTAGTCCATTTATTGTAATTAACGGGCGCATTGTGACTGACATGTCGTGAACTTCGGCGGGCATGCGCAGATCATGCGATGGCGGCCCCTGCTGTTCGTGGATACCACCTCAGGACGCGTCGCGGCTCATCTGCGTATCAAGTTCGGAGTCGAGCACAAGCTTTTGCTTCAACGCGGCATGTACTTTCCGCAGTTGCGCCTCAGCCTCGTCCATATGCGCGGCCATCAAGCGCTCCACTGCCTGAGCGTCGCGCCGCCGTGCAGCCTCGAGGATTGCACGGTGCGCAGCGAGCGTCGTACGACCGAACGCCTGATAGTCACGCTGCGTGACGTTGCCCGCCACGATCACCAGCGAATGCAGCATCTGATTGATGATCCGGCAAAGGCACCGCAAAAACGCGTTCGGATGAGCCGCAGCCAGCACGTCGTGAAAATGAATATCCTCGCAGCGCTGATCGAGCGCCTGCTCGTGGCCGGCCACAAACGGCTTGCACACTGAAATGCTGCGCTCGAGTGCTTCGAAATCTGCATCTGTCAAGTGCGCTACTGCGCCCGCAGCGACAATCGGCTCGAGCGTGCGTCGCACCGCATAAAGCTCCTCAAGCGTGACGTTCTCGAAGAACAAATAGTTCTGCAGTGCTTGGAACGCTCGCGCCAGCGGCACACGCGTAATTGTGGCGCCTCCCTCGGGGCCTGTACTGAGGCTCACGAGTCCCTGCACTTCCAGTGCCTTGAGCGCATCGCGCATCGAGCCCCGGCTCACGTTGAACATCTGCTGTAGTTCAGCTTCCTTGTTCAGGCGCTTGCCCGGACGCACCCGCCCGTCGTTAATCCAGCCCTTGATCAGCTCGGCCACCTGATCGCCTCGCTTGGTCGTACGTGGGCCGCGTTTGTCCGGCGGCATAGATTGCGTTTTACGCGTCGCCCGTTGTCGTCCTGCCATGTTAGTTACGTCCGTGGTTGGCCAGCGTCATCCAATATCGGCGCCATTATCGGGCATCCCTGTCGCCGCTGGCGAAAATCTGCGGCATGCCTTACCCGACGTCACCCTCCCTAGGTTGGGAGGTAGCAAACCTTCCCACAGATGCCTACGCTGCATGGCACACGGTATGGACGCCGCGCGAGCATGTCGTCCATGCCAAGCCATCGGCCGGCGCGCGTGCGCCATTCGGAACGATCGGACATGCCAGACGCTCTGCAAACACCACATCCGCGCCATGAAGTCGCAACGCTTAAGGCGGCCCTGGCAGCCGCCGGGCTGGACCTCGATCGACTGTGCGCGCAAATACGCGCACATCGCGACGAAGCGAACCGTACCGGACAAATTCCCGCAACGTTCTGGCAAGGCGATACGGTCCGTGCTTTGAACCTGAATCTCGTGCCGAGCCAATACGGGGGATGTCCCGGGGTGCAATCGTTCACCTCACGCGTGATGCTGATGGAATATTTGGGCTACGCGGACGCCGCGCTCGCGCTGGCTCTGCCCGGCCCAGGACTTGCCATGCCTCCGGTTATCGCACTCGCCAACGAACGACAGCAGGCCGCATTCTTCGCGAGCTTTCACAGCGACGCGCCACGCTGGGGTGCATTTGCGATTACGGAGCCTGATTGCGGGTCCGACGCAACAGCCATGCGAACGTCGGCCCGCAAAACCGCGCACGGCTGGGTGCTCAATGGCACCAAATGTTTCATCACGAACGGCGCGCGCGCCAACACGATCATCACGTTCGCAACGATCAACCGCAACGCGGGCCGTTTCGGCATCCGGGCATTTCGCGTCGAGCACAACGCCCCGGGGTTCTCGGTCATGCGTGTCGAACATATGGCCGGGCTGCGGGCCAGCCAACTGGCCGTGCTGTCGTACAGCGATTGCGAAGTGCCTGACGATGCTTGCCTCACGCGCGACGACCAAGCGCCATTGAGCGATGCGTTTTCCGGCGCGCAACGGTCATGGGACTATTTTCGGCCGCTGCTCTCCGCAGTGATGGTCGGCACGTGTCGACGGGTACGTGACGAACTCACAACCTATTTCGAATCGGGCTCACATCCGGCCGACCTGCGATGCAGTCCCGGCGACGTCGACGTGCATCTTTTGGATCTCGATCGGCATATCGCGACCGCGCGCCTGCTCTGTCATCACGCAGCATGGCTCGCAGATCAGGGCCATCCGAGCGCCATGCATGCCTCGATGGCCAAGGCATACGCCGCACGCGTGACAGCCCATGTCACTCGAACCGCACTCGCACTCGTTGGACTCGGCGGTATCGCGCATTGTCCATCGCTCGAACAATGCTGCCGAGACGCCAAGGCGTTTGACATCATGGAAGGTACCGGCGACATGCAGCGGCTGATGATCGCCCGCGCTGCCCTACGCGCGCCGCAATTGCCGTGGGAATCCACTTCAGACGCGCTTGCGCATTCAGCCGCGTTGCCGCGTGCATGACCTCACTTGTCCTTCATACCGGAGACGTTCATGACATCCAATTCCGTATCAAATCGCCCTGACGATATTGCTACCGCGCTCAAATCCTGTCTGCTGTCAACGCTCGGCACGCATCTGAGCACCGAGCTCATCGAGGACGACACAAACCTCTTCGACCTTGGTGTCGATTCGATGAACATGACCGAGCTCCTGCTGCAAGTGGAGCAGCGATTCAAGTTTGTGCTTGACCCTGAAGACCTGAGCAGCGACCTCTTCCTGCGATTCGACAACCTGGTTACATTCGTCGCCTCCCATGTTCCCTCGAACTGAGTCCTGGGTTCCGGCGCCCAGGATCGTCGCGACCGCACAGTACATTCCATTCGCACGCAGCGCGCACCCTATACGCACCGACGTGAGCTCGCCACTGTGGCAATGCCCGCTTGATTCCGTGATGCAAGCGGTCTATAGCGACACACTGCGCTGGCGCAACGAATGTGATCCACAACGCGCTCCAAAGGCGCCTTCGCCGCCTACGCCTTCAGACCAGCTCGTCGTAGCCGAGTCGAACCTTTCACTGTCCGACATGGCACTACGCGCGGCACGCCTGTTGTATGACGGTGCCTCACAACTTCCCCGGCCAGACCAAATCATCGTTTGCTCGACCAGCTTCGAACACGATCTGACATTGTCCTGTGCGGGACGTTTGCATCACGAGCTCGCATCGCGTCGCCCGCCATTCGCGATCGGGCAGCTTCAGGACGTCTCGTTTGCAACGGCGCTCGATCTGACGCTAGCCATGATGGATGCGGACACCGAGCTCAATACCGTCCTGATTGTCGCGGCCGAGCGCTGGCTTCCGCCCTTTTCTCGGTACGTTGACTTGCACACGCGCCTCGCCGATGGATCCGCTGCCGCTCTCCTCACACGCCATCCGACACCTGGCTGGCGCGTGCGCGGCCTGACCATCTGTACGCCGGCCACGCCCAGCAGCTCCAGCGTCATCGCAACGCCTGTCGATTCCGCCACGCTTATCGGCGCCATCAACAAGGCGCTGGCACGAGCTGCCTGTCAGGCCACACAAATGGACTGGATTGTCCCAGCGAAGACGGATAACCGACTATTGCGCAGTATCCGTGCGCACGGTGACTTGCCGCTTGAGCGCATCTGGCTCGCAGATGACACGCCCGGCCACCTTTGCGCAGCACACACACCTGCGCGTCTTGATAGCCTCACGCGGGCTGTTTCGCCGCGCGATGGCCAACATCTGCTTGTATGGTCTACGGGATTTCACGGCCAAGTCGCCTGTGCGATTCTTCAATTCTGCGAAGCACCATTATGAGAACGAGTCTCTTCTCACTTTCCGCGGTCGCCCACTGTCTGCCGGCTCAAACCGTACACGTAAATCAGTGGGTCGAACGTTGCGGTCTGTCTGACGCGAGCGCTCGTGCACTGCGCGATCACGGTGTGTGGCAGTTCCACGACGCCGAGGGCGAGTCCCCACCAAATCTGGCCGTACGTGCTATCACGACACTTTTGCGCGAAACCGCCACACCACGCTCAACAGTCGATGCCCTCATTCACACGCATACGATACAGACGAGCGCGCTCGCGCCACCTGCCAGTACAGCCCATTACATTCAACGCCATTGCGGACTGAACCGGGCATTGACGTTTTCCGTCACGCAGCAGCAGTGCGTGTCTCCAATGGCAGCCATCCGGATACTGCTTGCGCTTGCGGCGCGATACCCCACTATCGAGCGCGCCATCATCGTGTGTGCGGACGTCATTGGTTCGGACTGCGATAGACTTCGTGCGATCGAGGACCTGGCGCTGCATAGCGACGGCGCATGCGCGTTGCTACTTGAACGAGGGGCCAGACACAACGTCATCGCCAGCTTGCATCTATATACCGATGCGCGCTTCTTTCGCGGGACGGACGACACTTTGCAGCCGATTCCCGACGATCGGTACTACTGGTCGGCCTTTACCACCATGCGCGCAGCTATTCGCCAGGCAAACATCGCACCGGATGACATCGCGCACGTTTTGCCTCACCACGTCAATCTACCCGGCTGGGCACGGTTGATGGAAATGCTCGCCATTCCCGAGGCGCGGCTATTCATCGCGAATTTCGGCACGGTCGGCCACGCATTCGGCGCGGATCCGTTCATCAATTTCGAGACCTGTCGCAACCAGCAGGCCGGTGAATGGTCGTTGCTTTTTTCTAGTGGTATGGCCGGCTGCTTCGGCGCCCTGGTGATTCGTCATTGACGAACACCGAGCATCTTCCTCAACCCGACGACACCATTCCACACCATGCGAAACATACTCGACCTCGTGCAGGCAGCCGCATATCAGGCACCCGATTCGCACGCGATCGTATTCGGCGATATCCACCTGAGCTACCAGGAACTTGCCGAGCGCGCACGCGTACTTGGCCACACGATCACCTCGCTCGGCATCGCGCCTGGCGCACGTATCGGCATCTTTCTGGAAAAGCGCCTCGAAACCGTCGTGTCGCTGCTGGGTATTGCCGCCGCAGGCTGCGTTTTTGTGCCGATCAATCCGCTGCTCAAACCGCAACAGGTCGCACATATCCTGCACGACTGCGGCGCGATCTGCCTGATTACCAGCGCAACGCGTGCACGCTTGCTAGCCGAGAACGGGCCGCTCGCCCTCACCCATACGATCCTCACAGATGCTCCCGATGAAATGGCACCTACATACGACGGGACTGCACGGGTCCATCGTTGGAGCGAGTGCTTCGCTCGGGCGGCTATCGACTCGCAACGAAAAACATCCGATGTCCCGACATCGGGCATTGACACGGACCTCGCGGCCATTCTCTATACATCCGGCTCGACGGGACGACCCAAGGGCGTCATGCTCAGCCATCGCAACCTGCTCGAGGGTGCGTGGAGCGTGGCTCATTATCTGAACCATACGCGCGCCGATCGAATCCTGGCCGTACTACCGCTTAGCTTCGATGCAGGCCTGAGCCAACTCACGTCCGCCTGGGCAAGCGGCGCCACCGTTGTCCTTGTCAATTACCTCTGCCCGCAAGACGTGATAGAGGCCTGCGCGCGTGAGCACATCACCGCGATCACGGGCGTGCCCCCATTATGGATGCAACTGGCCCATGCTTGCTGGCCCGATGCCGCGCGCGCCACGCTGCGCTACTTTGCCAATACCGGTGGCCGCATGCCCAGGGCAGTACTGCAACGCCTGCGTGCGCTGTTTCCCCATGCCAAACCCTACCTCATGTATGGTCTGACCGAGGCGTTCCGCTCGACCTACCTCGACCCCGCCGAAGTCGATCACCGCCCTGACTCGATCGGCAAGGCCGTGCCCAATGCACGCATCTTGGTCGTGCGCCCCGATGGTTCGCCGTGTGCGCCTGACGAACCCGGCGAACTTGTACACGTCGGCGCGTGCGTCACGATGGGCTACTGGGGTGATGCAGCGCGAACCTCTGAACGCTATCGTCCCTCGCCCGAGCATAAACCTGGTGGGGCTGCGCCAGATACCGCTGTCTGGTCTGGGGACCTCGTGCGACGCGATGCGTACGGCTTTCTGTATTTCATTGCGCGCAACGACGCGCAAATCAAGAGTTCCGGCTACCGGATCAGCCCGGAAGAAATCGAGGAAATCATCCACGAAAGTGGTCTTGTTTCCGAAGTCGCTGCCGTGGGTGTACCCGATGATGCGCTCGGCGAGACGATCACGCTGGTCGTCGTGCCGGCAGTCACGCCGTTTCTCGCCCGAACGCTGCTGTCGTGGTGCAAGCAACGCCTGCCCAGCTACATGGTGCCGCATCGCATCATCGTTCAGACGGACATCCCGCGCAATGCCAACGGCAAATTCGATCGCGTAGCCTTGCGAGACACACTCGTGAGCGCGCCGAACAACCAAGCGAGGCCAATATGAATCGATCATTGACCCGCCGCCATGACGTCCTGTTCGCCGACAGTATCGATGTCACACGGCTTGCCAATCGTGCAGGTTCCACACCCTTTTTCGTCTATGCGCGCGCCGCAATCGACGCCCGCGTGTGCCAGTTGCGCGCAAAACTGCCGGCGTCGATACAGTTGCATTACTCGATCAAGGCCAACCCAATGCCTGCCGTCGTACACCATCTGGCCACGCGAATCGACGGCTTTGACGTGGCCTCCGGCGCCGAGTTGGCATTGGCGCTCAACGCAGGCATGCCGCCTGATCAGATCGGCTTTGCAGGTCCGGGCAAAACACGTGAGGAGCTACGGTGTGCAGTGGCCAGCGGCGTGAACGTGCATATCGAATCGCTCACTCAACTGCATCTGGTGGCAGCCCTTGGCTGGGAGCTGGGCCTGCGCCCAAACGTGACAATTCGCGTGAACCCGGATTTTCAGATAACACATGCCGGCATGCGCATGGGTGGGGGAGCAACTCAGTTCGGCATCGACACCGAACAGGTCCCGGCACTACTGCAAGAACTGGGCACATGTGACGTGACACTGGCAGGCTTTCACGTCTTCTGGGGCTCGCAGTGCCTACACCCGGCTACCATCGTCGAAGCACAGCGGCGCAGTGCCGAGCTCGTCATGAAGCTCGCGTCCGATTTGCCACTGCCGCCCCGGTACGTGAATCTGGGCGGCGGTTTTGGCATTCCCTATTTCGAAGGCGAAGTACCGCTCGATCTCGATGCCGTCGCCCAGCCAATGCACGCCTGGCTCTCGCGCATGCAACGCGCTTTGCCCGGTGTGCGCCCCGTGCTCGAATTCGGGCGCTACCTGGTCGGCGAGGCCGGTGCCTATGTATGCCGCGTCATCGATCGAAAAGTTTCACGCGGCACCACCTTCCTTGTCACCGACGGCGGCCTGCACCACCACCTCGCGGCCTCGGGCAACTTCGGGCAGATACTGCGCCGCAATTTCCCCGTGGCACTCGGCAATCGGCTCGGCGATACACCAACTGAGCGATGTCACATCGTCGGCTGCTCGTGCACTCCGCTTGATCGCATCGTCGACGACGTGCTGCTCCCCAAAGCTCAGATTGGTGACTTCGTTGTCATTCTGCAATCGGGTGCCTACGCGCGCTCGGCAAGTCCCAGGGATTTCCTCAGCCATCCCGAAGCAATCGAGATGCTCGTCTGACACCGATGACTCACACCCAATACGGAGAGAGCCATGATGCGCAACCCTATACCGTCATCGTCCGATCTGGTGCCGCCCACATGGGCCGTATCTGACGATCAGCGCGCACTCGTCACCGCATGCCAACGCTTCGCTCGAGACCAGCTCGAGCCTTTGCTCGCTGCCCCGCCATCGCAAGCGGGCTGGCGCGATATCGTCACACATGCAAGCTCGCTGGATCTGGGAACCATGATTTTGCCGACGGCCCTGGGCGGTATGGCTATTGGCCAGCACGATCTGTGCGGTATTGTAAGCACGTTGGCCTGTGGCCCGATTGAACGCGCCGCACAACTCACTCAGAGCATTCCGGCGCTCGTGACGCTGCGCGCATACGACATGCTCGATGCGCTCGCGCCTCATCCCATCGGTGACTACTTTAACGGCACGTGCGCGATCGCGCTTACGGTGCCGGATTTTCACGCCGCCACGCTCTGGCATCTGCACGATCAAGATTGCGCGCTCGTTGCAACGCTGATGCTCGCACCGCACGCCCGCGGTCTCGCCCTCATCGACTCGGCCCACGGGGATGCTAAGGCATACCGCCGCCGCCTCGTTGTGCTTGGCGCTCTTTCTCTTGAGCAATGGCGCTGCAACGGCACACTGTGTGCCGCCCCACTCGCCTCGATCGATCAGTGTGGCGCGCAAAGTGATTCACCGTCCCAGACATGGCTCACCAACATCGCCCTGTACGTGTCGGCCTTGCTCAGCGGCGCCATGCAGCACGACGTTGCATTTGCACTGCGCTACGGAGCCGAGCGACGCGCATTTCGCAAGCCGATCATGCTGCATCAGCGCGTGGCCACCCGGCTGGCCGACATGCTCATTGCAACGCAAGGCACGCATCTCTTCTTGCGTGCGCTCACGCTTGCCGAGCCGAACATATCAACCGCGCTCGTGCGCCAGCTGGTCCGTCACATTGCAGCCGAATCCATGGAGCTCACCCATGAGCTTGTTCAATTTTGCGGCGCACACGGCTATGTCTCAGGGTTACCGCCCGCAGCGCGCCTGACGACATGTCATTGGTTCGCGATGTTGCTCATGCGTGTCGATACGGCGCTCGCTCAGCTCACGGCTCGACATACGTTTGACTCAACCACTGGCGCATCGGCATGAATGCGCACCAATACTCCCATCATCGCCACTTGTGCGAACCCCATTCGGGCAGATCCGCGACGTCGCCACATGAGTGCTGGCTGCGCGAAGTAAATCGCGACGATATGCGCGATATCGCCGATTGGCTTGCGCGTCCGGCCATTGCGCAGTGGTTTGACTTCGGCCTCGGTCGACAATCGCTTTCCTTACTGGCGATCCAGGCGATGGCGCAAAGTGATCGACATCGGCTACGCGTATTTGGCGTACGCGGCACGGACCGCCCAAGCGGACTGGTCGCGATCAGCGATGTTACTCACCGGTTTGGTCTCGGCTCCTTCTGGGTGCTGCGTGATCCCACGCGGGCCGCGTGCGCGAATATGACGCTCGCAGCTTCGAGACAGGTGCTTCGAGAAGGTTTCGAGCGCGATAAACTGCATTGCATTGGCGCGTGGGCGGCGCAACGCAATATTCGATCACAGCGACTGCTCGCACGTTTGGGGTTTCGCCTTATCGGTTTGCAACGCGATTGCCATGTCATCGACGGCCAACGCATGGGGCGTCTGCTCTACGACCTGCTCCCGCAGGACCTAAGCTTTCCGACGCCAATATGATGCCCCCGGTCGTCACCGCACTGTGCTCCTACGTGCCGCCCGTCGTGAAGCTCGACGAACAGGTATCGGCCATGGAGCCCACCACGACGAGGCCGCTTACCGGCTGGGATGCATGGATGGCCTTGTGGCGCACCGAATGCACACCGTTCGGGCCGACAGCAATGCCTCGTATCGGTCCGAGGGATAGGCCCCTGCGTGCGCCGATCGCCCACACCACCGATCTGTCTGGGCTTGCGGCATATGTCACGCGGGCGATCTGTGCCGCTCGGCCTCGCGCTGCCGCCCCGGTTGACGTCGTCATTTTTTGCCACAGCAGTGTTGACGAACATATCTCGACAACAACCGCGGGGCGTCTGGCAAGCGTAGTAGGCGCCCCGCGCAGCCCGTGTTTTTCGTTCTCGATCTCGCAGCAGGGCAGCACTGCCCCATTCACGGCCTTACGACTGGCGCAGGACCTGTTCGTCGCCGAACGCGACCTACGTACGATCCTGATTGCTGCCGCAGAGAAGTGGGTGGCACCGTTTTCTCGCCACACTGGAACGGGCCCACTGCAAGGGGACGCAGCCGCCGCCCTCCTTCTGGAACGCTTTGGTGCGAGCACGCGCGGCTTGCGCCTCATCGACGCTCAAACCCATCCTTGTCCGACACCAAGCGGCGACGCGCCGCATCGCCACGCGCATCCTGACCCACGTCTACTTCAAACGATGCTGCAATTGATCGCCACGCTGCTCGCAAAACACGCGATTGCCCCGTGCCACGTCACCGCCGTCGGACAATGCCACATGCACGCGCTTGCAGCTGCACTGCAGCAGGAACTCGGCATCGCCTCGCTTGCAGGCATGCACATGCACGATGCGAATCTCGGTGTAGCGGATTCGATCGAACAATTGACGAGCATGGCCCAGACGCATACCTTCCCATCACAGCACACCCTCTTGCTATGGAATATCGCATCGTGCGGCTACGTAGGCTGCGCGCTACTCGACGCACATAGTGCGCCTTTGGTCGCGCGCTCCCTTGGCGCGAACTCCTCATGGTAGACACCACAATCGGCATCCCGTGTGTCGCCTACCACCTTCCGGAACATGTCGACTCCGTTCGCCACTGGGCACGTCGCACCGGCCAATCCGCTGCTGTGGTGGCAAAGCTCGAGCAGGCCGGCGTACGCAATTTTCACGTGGCACGCGGGCAAAGTGCCTTGAGCCTCGCGATTCAAGCGGTCGACTCGCTGCTGCGCAATGCACCAATCTCGCCCGAGTCAATCGACTGCCTGGTCTACACTCACACGCTGCAGGGCAGCATCGCCCCGCCGCCGGTATCTTTGCCGCGGCAGCTATGCGAGCATTTTTGCCTTGTAGGTGTCCCGTCGTTCTCGTTTGCCCAGCAACACTGCGCGTCCTCGCTCGGTGCGTTGCGCATCATTCGTGCAATGTTCATCGCACATCCCGCCCTCCATCGCATACTGCTCGTCGGGGCGGACGTGATGCCTATGGAGACCGAACGCGCGATGGGTGCGTCAGGGCTGCTGGGTGACGGTGCGTTCGCCGCGTTGGTCGAGCGCCACGCATGCACCAATCGCCTCGTCGCGCTGGCCACGCACGCGAGCGGTCGCGGCTGGCGCGGAATGCTAGGGCAGGTCGAAGCGAGTTTCCTCGCGCAGTACCAGCTCGTCGCGCGAAAACTCATCGCGCAAGTCGCCCAGGATGCACACATTGCGCTCACCGAGCTCGATCGCATCTTGCCGCCTCATCTGAATCAGCCTGCGTGGCGGCGTCTCGTCCAATCGATGGGGCTGCCATCCGAGCGCCTTTTCGCGCACAATTTTTCCCGTATCGCACACGTTACCGTAAGCGACCCGTTTATCAACCTGGCTGACTGCGGCCCAATCGCGCAAGGCGCCCCCTTGGTGCTCTATGCGCAGGGCGTAGGGGGATTTTCAGCTGCCGCATTGCTGATTCATTAGATGCGCACACTCCACACCCGATCGCCCCTGGAAGCCCATGGCCTCATGCCATGCAGCCGCGGATCGACGTGATATACGCGAGTGCGCGGGTCGATGTATCAAAACATTACATTTTTATGGCTGTGATACGGCTGCAAGCGACTACACTTGCTTTTCGCATGGCGATCAATTGGTCAATAGCAGAACATGCGCCACCTGCAATCGCCACGCATTGTAGTGCTTCAATCCCAAACGACGCACGTCCGGCCACCGCGCCGCGCACCAGTGCGCGAAGTTCCTCCGAGGGCCTCCAGTGGATCGAGTCTGTCAACGCGGCGCGGGTGACACACCCACCGTACCGCAGCCTTTAACATCAAGCCTGGCCGGCCGATGGACACCGCTGGCCACCGCCTTTCTCAATACCGTGGACCTGTCGTCTTTGCTGAAGTTGTTCGGTGACGTGTCCGCTTCGTTGGGCTTCCCACGCTTTGCCATCAGCCGAGTCTCACGAAGACACACGGGAAACGGCCGCGCGATGGCGGTCGAGACGCTTTGCGCACGCTATCCGGATCATTGGGTCGCCCATTACGCGCAACGAGACTACGGTCCGGTCGATCCGGTCCATCGGATGGCGTTTGCCCGTGCCACACCCTATCGATGGGCCGACATCAGAGGCTTGAATCGCATCGAGCAACGCGTGCTCGGTGAGGCACGCGACGCGGGATTAACCAGTGGCGTGAGTATCCCGCTTCGCGAGACCAACGGCGACATCCTGCTGGTGAATCTCGCCAGTCCGTCACCGGAGATCAAGACAGAAGTCCACATGCGGCTCGCGAGCTTAATAGGCGCGCTCTTTCATCAAGAGCTCCATCGATTGATGAAGCCCCATCGGCCTGAGCCGGCGATTGAACTCTCCCCGCGCCAACAAGAGTGCCTTGCGTGGGTTGCCCGGGGTAAATCGTCATGGGCGATCGCCTCCATTGTTGGCATATCGCCCCATACCGTTGACTACCATATCGCCGAAGCGATGAAGATTCTGGGCATCAACAGTCGAACCGCGGCAGCTGTGCATGCCGTCACAACCGGCTTGATCCAGGTGTAAGCGGCCAGCAGGACCGTCTGCGGCAGTTCCTGCCGGCCACCCGACCATCGACCGGCCTCATTGTGGACTCGTGGCGCCATCAGCACATTCGAGCTTACCCGCGCGTGCCCGCACAATCGCATGCATCGCGAGGGCAACTCGCTACCGGCGTCCTGTCAACTTCATCGGCGCCGCACCTCCCCACCTAACTAGTTCCCCTTACCTCACGCGCTTGATAGCGTGGCATCGGCTATTTTGTTTGAGGGGAAAATCGTGCCATCCATCTTCGCTGGCAGTTTCGACGACATGCCAACTATGATGCATCGCCGCCTCGGCGTGTTCCGCTACGACGTGTTTGTAGGTCGACTGGGTTGGCAGTTACCCGGAGCGGACGCGACGAGCCTGACCGAATGGGATCAGTTTGATCGGGGTCGTACGATTCACGTCGTCTCGGTCGATCAGGCTCAGCACATTTGCGGGTGTGCACGATTGATACCGACCACACAGCCGTATTTGCTCCAGACACTGTGCGCGCCTTCAGCGGCTCTAGACTTGCCATGCGCACCCACGGTCTGGGAACTGTCGCGGTTTGCCGCCCGCTGCGGGGCAAACCCGACCATGCGCGCATCAACTGGAATGCAGCTGTTTCCTACGATTCTCGCAATCGTCGCGTCACTGGGCGCCACATGCGTCATCGGTGCCATGACACGTGCCGTGGCACGACTTTACCAGCGTTGCGGTCTGGCGCTCCAAGTCGTCAACACTATCGAAACCGCAGGTCGTCCAGCCTACCTGATTGGCGCAATCGAACTCACGCGATCGACGTTCACGAATCTGGGGTGCGACGCGCACAAGCTTTTGGCCGCCGTGACATGGCTCGGCGCCCATCCCACGTGAGTCGCACTTTCGATGTCCGTGCCCCGCCCGATACCAGCGGTCATTGAAAGGCCGCTGCCGGTGCCAAACACCGTTTCCGACCAGAAACTGACGCGGCATCTCGGCGGGATTGCGCGCCGCGGCGGGTTTGAACACACCCCGCCCGGCGCGAACGCGCTACATGCGCGGGCCCGCGCGATGATGTCGGCGATCGGTGTCTTTCACCCAGTCCGGCCGAATCGCAGATGCATAAGCCTGAGCACTGCGTGACGCTTCACCATTGGCCTGAGCAGAAAACCCAAGGCGCTCGTCGATGGCACGCGCCACGGTCGACGATTTGGGCAGGCGTCGAGGATCACAATCGGCCCAAAACGTGAACATGCTCTCGAACAACACGCCCAAGATCGTTGTCGTATAAGGCAATTCGACCGTGACAAGCTTGCCGGGCGAATCAGCTTGAAGGGGCAAACCAGACATTGGCATTGTGGTTCCGCCCATGCCCGTGCACACCGCGTGAAGCTCACGTTGCAATCGCGCCTCGACATCGCAATGGCTGACGGAAGAATCGACAATTGCACGGGTCAAGTTAGCCAGTTCCTGGGTTTTCAGCTCAAGGCGATTGTGCAATCGACCGACTTCCTGTTCTGCTCGCCGCACGCGCGCTTGCAGCGCCGAGCATTCGTCGGGCGACAGCGAACACTGCTCGTTCGTATCGTCAGCCTTCTCGGGGCGTTCCATGCGTCCACCTCTTCATGACCATGATCACCTCGGCACTGAGCCGCAACGGGATCAACCTACTCAAAAGCGGTAACACCGCACGCCAAAACCAGCTCAATCGCTACGCAATCGATTTGCGATGTCGCCGCATATCGTTCGCCGGCCAGCCGATGCAGTGTTTGCTGCAGAACCACGCATCGTCAACTACGAGACTATGGAGGTCAGAAGCGTGAGGTTTTCCGCGACAATTCATTTGAACGCACGCACCCTCGCTTTCGCGAGCCGGTTTAATCGGTCGTACGCGCCGATCTTTTCCAGTTTCGACGCGAGCTCATCCGATAGGAGTCGATTCGATGCCAACGTATCTCGAATTGAAGGCGCAAGCTGAACAGCTCAGAGAACAAGCAGAACAGGCCCGCCTGGCTGAGCTTGACATCGTTCTCGCGGAAGTTCGCGCGCGTGTGGCCGAATACGCGCTGACCCCCGAGCAGGTCTTTGGGCGTCGGCGCAGTGCCTCCGCCCCGCAGGTCGGCCAAGGTCGTATCCCGGCCCGGTATCGCGATCCCAAAACCGGCGCGACGTGGAGTGGCCGCGGTCGCGAACCCGGCTGGATCAAGGGGAAAAAACGCGAACGGTTCCTGATCGAACAGACCTAGAGGGGCACCTCGTGGTTTTCTGTCCCGTCTCATGTCGTGCGCGCAGGGCATATCAGTTGCATTGAGCGGGCACAGCGCACAGCGCCTCGGGACTACGCTCGATGAGCACTGATATGGCTCGGTGCAAATTTGCTAAGCACATGCGTTAAAGACTTAGAACGGCACCGATAGGCGGAGCGGCACCAACTCGGGACGCACCATGGCGTCAACGTTGATGGTTTCCGGCGCATCCGTGGAAACAGGGCACGAAATAAGATCGAGGCCGGCTCATACAGCTCATATCGGACAGGTCCGATTGGCCCGGCCAGATGCCGTCCGTACACTGCGGCACATGATTTCGCTGATCCAGTCCTCCTTCGATACGGCGCGCGATGCCGTCGCGCATGTCGCGCGCCGCCCTTCGTTCCTGCGCAAGCTCGACATCGCGGTGCTCGTGCTCATCGTCGCGAGCGTGCTCGTCGTGATGGCCGACAGCGTGCAGGAACTGCACCAGCAATACGGCCACGCGCTCTACGCGGCCGAATGGGCGTTCACGCTGCTGTTTTCCGCCGAGTATCTGCTGCGCCTTTGCACCGCGAAGAAGCCGGTCGCGTATGCGCGCAGCTTCTTCGGCATCGTCGATCTCGTGTCGGTGCTGCCGACCTATCTCGCGTTCTTCTTCCCCGGCCTGCACGCGCTGATCGACGTGCGGCTGCTGCGTCTGCTGCGCGTGTTCCGCATCCTCGGGCTGTCGATCTATTTCGAGGAAGGGCAGATGCTGATCCGGGCGCTCACGCGTGCGCGGCGCAAGATCTTCGTGTTCATCGGCGGGATGTTCGTGCTCGTCGTGATTCTCGGCACCGTGATCTTTCTGGTCGAAGGGCCCGAGCACGGGATCACGAGCATTCCGGTGGGCGTCTACTGGGCGGCGGTGACGATGAGCACGACCGGCTACGGCGACCTGACGCCCGTCACGCCGCTCGGCCGGCTGATCACGTCGTGCGCGATCCTGCTCGGCTACGGGATCATCGCGTTTCCGACCGGGATCATGGGCGCGGAACTCGTTGCATCGGCGATGGAGCGCAACAGGGCGAACGCGCGGCCGGCCGACGGCGACGGGCCGTGCTGCCCGCATTGCGGCGGTGCGCTCCCCGTGCAAGGTGCGGCGGATACCCATGCGCACGGCCGCGTGCCCGCCAAAGGCCGCGACGCGCGATAGCCGCGGCAAGAATAAGCCCTGTCCTATTCAGCTTCCCTTCCCGCTGGCCGACACTGAACTCATCGAGCGGACGACCGCGACCGATCGCTCCGGGCCGTAACGGCCTGCGCATCGGTCGCACGCGCCGGCGGTTTTCAAGAAAGTTCGCATGAAACCGCCCACCCAATGCCCCGCTCGCATCCGTCATTTCATCGAGGAGTTCACATGATCATTCGCGCTACCCTCGCGACGCTCGTCGCCGCCACGCTGACGACCGCCGCTTCCGCCCAGGTGCTTCACGAGAAAAACCTGCCGTTGAATCTCGCCGCCGACATCGCGCAGCAAACGATCCAGGCATGCTCGGCCAGCGGCTACGACGTGACGGTCACGGTGGTCGACCGCAGCGGTATCGAACGCGCAGTGCTGCGCGGCGACAACGCGGGGCTGCATACCGTGGATGCGGCCAAGCGCAAGGCCTATACCGCGCTGTCGACGAAAACGTCGACCGCCACGCTGGCCACGAACCTGCAGAAGAACCCGGCCGCCGCGCAGATGACGGCCATCGACGGCTTCCTGGTGCTCGGCGGCGGCGTGCCGATCAAGGCCGGCGACGAAGTGATCGGCGCCGTGGGTGTCGGCGGTGCGCCGGGCGGGCATCTCGACGAAGCGTGTGCGCTGCAGGGGATTGCGCGGGTACAAGCGAAGCTGATGTAACGCAACCGGCCACTCCCTGACGGAGCGGCTTTTTTATCGGGCGCCGACACAAACCGTGAAAGCGCCCGCTTCTCACCCCGCCTGCCCGCCCAGCATCTGCACGAACGCGGCCAAGCCCGTCAGCATGATCTGCACACCGACGCACAGCAGCAGGAACGCGGACACACGCATCGCGACCTTCGTCCCTTCGCTGCCGAGATAGCGCGCGAGCGTCGTCGCGCGGCTGTAGATCTGCCAGATCGCGAACGCAACGAGCGCCGCGACCGCCACCGACACGACACCCGACACCAGGTAGTCGCTCGCCGTATGCGCACGATTGGCATGCAGCGCGATGCCGGCCGCGATCGAGCCGGGACCGATCGTCAGCGGCACCGTCAGCGGAAAGAACGCGCGCGACATCAGCTTCTGCAGATCGTCGCCATGCATGGCGACGTCGCCGCCGGCCGGGACGTCCGGCGCGTTCAGCATCGACCAGCCGGCCACCGCCACCGCGAAGCCGCCGCCGATCCGCAACGCCTCCATCGAGATCCCGAAGAAGTTCAGCACCGGCGCGCCGACGAAGAAGATCACGAGCAGCGTGAAGAACACGTTCGTCGCGAGCTGCTTCGACAGGATCGCGCGCTCGGCTTCGCTCAGCGATTGCGTGCGTTCGAGAAACACGAACGCCATGCCGAACGGATTGATGATGCCGATCAGGCCCGTGAAGCCGAACAGGATTTCAGGGATCAGGCGGTCGAGCTGCATCGCGATCGTGCTCTCCGGTAACGAACGGGAATAAAAAAGCGGCCAGTCGAGAAGACCGGCCGCAAAGAGGAGATATCTCCATGATCCGGCACACGGGGGTATGCCGGGCCGCAGAAACTTGATTGTCGGGAATGTGAACCGGGAAGGGAATCAGTCGAGTCTGATTTTGTCGTCGCAGACCATCAGCATCGCGACGGCCGATCCCGGACAGACACCCTGAAACTGGCTGGACGCCAGCAACGGCTCCGGCACCGCTTCGCGGGCGATACGACGAAACCCTGCCTGACGAAGTAGTCTTCCGCCGTCGTGGTCAACAGTCCGACCGACTGGACGGCATGCGCGCGGCATTGCGCGAGCAAGCGCGTTACCAGCAGCCGCCCTACCCCGGCGCGACGCGCGTGTTCGACGACAGTGATCGAGCGAATGAGCGCATGGCGTCCGTGGAATTCGATGCCGCCACACCCCACGATGCCGGATACCCCACCGGCAACGACAAAATGCGGCAGGTGCACGGCGACGCCGGCGGTCGGCAAACCGCTGGCACGAAGCAGCGCCTCGATCGAGGCCAGATCGGATTCGGTCGCTTGACGAAGAAGTGCCATGGTTCCACCCCGGTTTGCGGTGACATCAATCCCTGCACCCAACACGCTCGCACAAGCCCGATGCGCCGCACCGGAACGTGCCCGATCGCCCCCGCGTTCATTCGATGGCGATGCTAGATACGCGCTTGATTGACGCGTTTCGACAGTTCTTCCGCGCTTTCCTTGCGCTCGCTATACCGATCGACCAGATAGGGACCGACATCGCGCGTGAGCAGCGTGAACTTCACCAGTTCTTCCATCACGTCCACGACGCGATCGAAATACGCGGACGGCTTCATCCGCCCCGCCTCGTCGAATTCCATGAACGCCTTGGCCACCGACGACTGGTTCGGGATCGTCAGCATGCGCATCCAGCGCCCGAGCACGCGCATCTGGTTCACCGCGTTGAACGACTGCGAGCCGCCGCTCACCTGCATCACCGCGAGCGTCTTGCCCTGCGTCGGCCTCACGGCACCGACCGACAGCGGAATCCAGTCGATCTGCGCTTTCATGATTCCGGTCATCGCGCCGTGCCGTTCCGGCGAACACCACACCATCCCTTCCGACCACATCACGAGCTCGCGCAGCTCGACCACTTTCGGATGACTGTCGGGCGCGTCGTCGGGCAGCGGCAGGCCGCTCGGATTGAACACGCGCACTTCGGCGCCCATCGCCGCGAGCAATCGCGCGGCTTCCTCGATCAGCAGACGGCTGAACGAACGCTCGCGCAGCGAGCCGTACAGCAGCAAGAGCCGCGGCGGATGCGTCGATGGCGCCGCAGGTCGCAATTGCGCGGCGTCCGGCACACGGAACAGTTCGGCATCGAGTTGCGGCAGGTCGTTCAGGTAGTCAGCCATGGGTAAATACTCTCGTGATTTCAGGCGCGGCACTCGTACCAGCCCTTCGACCGGTTGACGATGCGCACGACCAGCAACATCACCGGCACCTCGATCAGCACGCCGACGACGGTGGCCAGTGCTGCGCCGGAATGAAAGCCGAACAGGCTGATCGCGGCCGCGACCGCCAGTTCGAAAAAATTGGATGCGCCGATCAGCGCCGACGGACACGCGATGTCGTGCTTTTCGCCGACCGCGCGATTGAGCCAGTACGCAAGCGCCGAGTTGAAGAACACCTGGATCAGGATCGGCACCGCGAGCAGCGCGATCACCAGCGGCTGCCTCAGGATCGCTTCGCCCTGGAACGCGAACAGCAGCACGAGCGTGGCCAGCAGCGCGGCGATCGACCACGGGCCGATCCTGGTCATCGCGGCATCGAACGCGGCCTGGCCGTTCGCGAGCAGCCGCTTGCGCAGAATCTGCGCGAGGATCACCGGAATGACGATGTAGAGCACCACCGACGTGACCAGCGTCGCCCACGGCACCGTGATGGCCGACATCCCCAGCAGCAGGCCAACCAGCGGTGCGAACGCGATCACCATGATGCTGTCGTTCAGCGCGACCTGCGACAGCGTGAACAGCGGATCGCCGCCCGTGAGCCGGCTCCACACGAACACCATCGCCGTGCACGGCGCGGCCGCCAGCAGGATCAGCCCGGCGACATAGCTGTCGAGCTGTTCCGCCGGCAGCAGCGGTGCAAACAGGTGGCGGATGAAGAGCCAGCCGAGAAACGCCATCGAGAACGGCTTGACGAGCCAGTTCACGACGAGCGTGACGCCGATGCCTTTCACATACCGACGCACCTCGTGCAGCGCGCCGAAGTCCACCTTGACCAGCATCGGGATGACCATCACCCAGATCAGCAGCCCGACCGGCAGATTGACCTGCGCGTACGCCATCCGGCCGATCGCCTGAAACAGGCCGGGCAGCGCCTGGCCGAGGGCAATGCCCGCGACGATGCATAACGCGACCCAGACGGACAGATAGCGTTCGAAGAAGTTGATGGCGGGTTTCGCGACCGCCGTACCGGGCGGCGTGATGTTGGACGTATTCATCGGACGAGCGTCGGTCTTGTAGTCGTGGGCGGCTGCGCGTCTCGGCGCATCGCAGCGTGCGATCAGTGTTGCGCAATCTCGATCAGCGCGGCCCGGAGTGCATCGTCGCTCATGCGGTCGAGCGGCAGCGCCAGCAACTGCAGCATCCGGTAACCGATCGCTTGCCGTGTCAGTTCGAAGGCGAGACGCTTGCCTTCGTCGCCGCCCGTCGCGTTCGACGGATCGGCGTAGCCCCAATGCACGTTGACCGGGCTGCCGGGCCAGTACGGGCACGTCTCGGACGCCGCGCTGTCGCACACCGTGATGACGACGCGCATTTCCGGCGCACCGTCGCCGACGAACTCGTCCCGGCTTTTGCTGCGATAGCCGCCGACGTCGACGCCGGCATGCGTCAGCGCTTCCAGCGCGAACGGATTCAGCCGGCCGCTCGGCGCGCTGCCGGCGCTATAGGCCCGCACATCCTTGCCGAGCTTCGCGGCCCAGTGATTGAGCATGCCCTCGGCCAGCACGCTGCGCGCCGAGTTGTGGGTACAGAGGATCAGGACGTTCGTGGTCATGAGCGAAGGCGCGCGAACGCGCGTCAGGATTGACGGGGACGATCGATCTTCCCGGAAGGCGAGCAGCCGGACACCGGCGAGCATGGATTGCCGCCGCAACAATTCTCCGTGAGATAGCCGAGCAGCCCGTTCATCGTGTCGAAGTTCGCGCAATAGAACACGAAGCGGCCGTCCTGGCGGCTCGTCACGAGCTGCGCGTGCGCGAGTTCTTTCAGATGAAAGGACAGCGACGACGGCGGCACGTCGAGCAGCGTGGCGATCCGGCCGGCCGGCATGCCTTGCGGCCCAGCCTGCACGAGCGCGCGAAAGACCGCGAGCCGGGATTCATGCGCGAGCGCCGCGAGGGCGGCAATGGTTTCATTCGTTTCCATATTTCGATAATAGTCGAAATATGGAAATTGGAAAAGCGACGCCGATACAGGGCGTCGCCGGGACGGTCTGTCCGTCGATATACGCCGCGCGACGCTCGCCGGTCAGTGCCCGATCAACCGCGTGTGGCTCGGCAGTTCGACCGACAGATCGGTGCCGCCCGCGGCGGACCACGACGTATCGCGCGTCGCGGTAAGCCATTGCGTGAACTCGGTGGCCGTCATGCCGACGGCTTGAGCCGAACTCGATACCGGCGCGGTCGTCGGCGTATCGGCCGCGCGGGCTGCCGGCTGCGCACGCGGCGTCACACCACGCGCCGCGATCGCCGCATGTTTCGCGGCCGGCGCATTCGCTTCGGCCTGACGCGCCGCCTTGCCGCGCGACGCCGCAATAGACTTCGCCGCCGGCCGCGCCGCTGGCGCCACAACCGGCTTGCTCGCCGACGATGCACGATCGGCACGCGTCGGCGCGGCTTCCGCGACGACGGCATTCGACGCGACAGCCATCGCCACCGCCACCGGCTCACCCGCCGAGCCGCTCCCCGCGACGTGCAACGCACGCGCTTCCGCGGACGCGGTTTCCGCTACCACCGTCGCGGCAGCCTTCATCTGCGCATCCGTCGGCGCCGCCCGATCCGCCCGCACGATCGCGACTTCCGCGGCGTGGCCCGTCGCCCGCGCGACTTCCGTCGCCGCGACGGCCGCGGTCGGCGCGGCCGCGATCGCCGCCGAGTAAGCCGCGTCGTGCTCGGCCGCGTGCTGGCGCTCGTCGACCAGATGCGTCGCGAGGATGCACGTCGCGCCGAACAACGCGCACGCCATCAGCGTCAACCGCCAGCGGCGGCGCAGCGGATGCGGGCGCACCCACGCGCGGTTGTCGGAACCGAAGTCGGCCGCGCGAACGGCCTTGGCGGGCCGTGCGGCCTTGGCGACGGTGCCGCCGTCCGTCGCGGGGGCCGGCACGCGAGGCGCGCCGTAGATATCGAACACGTGTTGCCGCGCGCGTCGGCTCGCCACGAACGGCCGGCGTCGCCGGCCGTACGGCGGCGGCACATCCGAGAACGGATGCGCGAGCGGAATCGCGTAATGCCCGGTGATGTCCTGCATGCTCATGATGTCGACGACGCATTGCGCGACATCCGCCGCGGCAATCCGTGCTCCCGTAGTTGAACGAATGGCTCCGAGTATCGCCGTCGCCCCGGTTCCGGTAAATCGGACTGCGTCACCTTCGGTCCGATACGGCGGTCAGCCTGGTCCTACCGTCGCGCCCGGGCGCCCGAACGGACGGCGCACGCCCCGCGCGTACCGCGCATCGCCGCCTCGCACCGTCCGTCGAACGCTCAACTGCCCCGATACACCGACACGTACCACGGCGAACACGCCACCGGCACGTGATGGTGTCGCGCCGGATCGGTCACGGTGAAACGCACGGGCACGATGTCGGTCAGCGCATCCGCCACCTTGAAATACGCGCCGAGATGCAACCGCAGTTCGAACTCGCCGCGGCGCGCGAGCTCGCCGTCCAGCATCGGCGCGTCGTTGCGCCCTTCCGCGTTGCTGACCGCACGCGCGACGAGCGCCGGCGGCTGCTCGCCCAGGTCGAATAGCTCGATCCGCACGCCGGTGATCGGCCGGCCGGTGGCGACGTCCAGCAGATGCGTGCTGATGCCCGTCATGTCGTCCTCCCTTTGCGCAGGTGCGGCCGCATCACGTGCCGCGGTAATACGTGTAGTTCCAGCGGCCGAATTGCACCGCGACATGCAGGCGCTCGTCGTCGCGCGCGATCCGGAAGCGGACCGGCACGACCGTCAGGAACGGCGACTGCACGCCACGCGCACGGAAGTACTCGCCGACATGCAGCATCAGCGTGTACGTGTCCGCGCGATACGCGTCGCCGGCCAGCAACGGCGTGCCGGTGCCGCCGCGCGCATCGACGGTGGCGGTGTGCAGCGGCACGTCCTGCGCGCCGTCGACACGCGACAGCTCGACGCGCATCCCTTCGGCCGCGACGCCGTGCAGCAGGTCGACGATGCGCACCGTCAGGTCGGGCGATGCGCCGCGCCGCACACCGGGCGCGACGCGCGGCGCACGCGCGCCGTCAGCCCATGCGGGCACGGCGGCCAGCGCGGTCGTCGCCAGCACGAGCCTGCGTCGCCCCGTATCGATCACGTTCGTCATGCGATGCGTCTCCCGGCCGCGTCTTCCATCAGAACCGGCCGCGCAGGCCGATGAACACTTCGTTCGACGACAGCTTCGACTTCAACTGTTCGTCGCGTGCGTTGATGCGGTTCGCGAACGTGTTGAAGCCGGTCTCGACGTTGCCCATGTCGACATAGCGATACCCGAGGTCGATCGAGAAGCGCTTGTTGATCGCGTAGCTGACGCCCGCACCGGCCGAATACGCGAGGTTCGTCTGCGTCTTCGACGCGAAGCGGCGCGTATCGTTGGTCTGCCAGCCGTCGGCCGACACGATCGCGACGCCGATGCCCAGCGTGCCGTACACGGAGAAGCCGCGGCCGAGATCGAAGTCCTTGTAGCCGTTCAGCATCAGGCGTTGCGCCGACACGTGGAATTCGTTCGCGTTCGCGTCGAACGGCGCCCAGTAGCTCGTGAAGTTGTTGGTGCGCTTGAACACGTATTCGCCTTCCGCGCGCCAGCCGTTGCCGAACTGGTAGCCGAGGCCGAGCGAGCCGGTGACGTTCGAGCCCGTCTCCGGGCCGCCGACGCGGCTCGCGACGCGCGGGCTCGTCAGCTCCATGTTTACCGCGTTGTCGAACGCGCCGATGACGCGGCCCGTCGCGTAGTAGCCGGCGTCGCCCGCGTCGGCGGTCCTCTTCGTCTCCGGTGCGGCGACGGTATCGGCAAAGGCGGCGCCCGAGAACAGCAGGGCGAGCGTGGACGGCAGGGCAAAGCGCTTGATCATGATGAATCGAATCCTTGACGATGAATGACTTGTCGGAGAAGCCGTCATCGTAGGAATCGCGCCGCGATCGTTGAACCCGTTCGGCTACGGGTGGCACCTCCGTAGCGCTACGGAGGCGAGCCGCCCGCGAGCGCCGCGTAATCGCGCACGAGCTCGACCAGCGACGCGGCCCGCAGCTTGTCGAACACGTTCGCGCGATAGGTCTCGACGGTGCGCGGCGACAGCCCGAGTTCGCGGGCGATCTCCTTGTTGCTCCCGCCGCGCACGATCCCTTCCAGCACCTCGCGTTCTCGCGCGCTCAGCGTCGCGAGGCGGGCCGCGCGAGTCTGGTCGACGTCGTCCTGGCCGCGCTGCGCGGCCTGCCGGCGCAGCGCCTGCTGCACCGTGTCGATCAGTTCGTCGTCGTCCACCGGCTTGCGCAGGAAATCGAGCGCGCCGCGCTTGAACGCGCGCCGGCATGCGTCGACGTTGCCGTGGCCCGTCAGCACGATCACCGGCAGGTCGCGCCGCGCGCGCAGTTCGTCGAGTGCATCGAGGCCGCTCATGCCCGGCATCCGGATGTCGAGCAGCACGCAGCCGAGCGCCGCGTCGTCGGCGTCGGCGAGGAAGGCCGATGCGTCCGGATAACAGCGCGTCCTCACGCCGACCGTGCGCAGCAGCAACGCGAGACCGTCACGCACGGCTTCGTCGTCGTCGACGATCGCGACGACGGGCGCGTCACGCGTGGCGGCGTGTCGAAGTGAATCGTTCATGCGACCTCCCCGGCCAACGGCAGCAGCAACGCGGCTTCAACGCCGCCAGACGGCAGATTGCGCACCGTCAGCGTGCCGTCCTGGCGCTGCGCGAGCGTGTCACACAGCGGCAGCCCGAGGCCGAGGCCGCGCGCCCGCGTCGTGAAAAACGGTTCGAACAGGCGCGGCAGCACGTCTTCCGGCACGCCGGGGCCGTTGTCGGTCACGCTGAAACGGTAATGCCGGCCGACGCGCGCGCCGCTGATGCGGATCTCGCCGCGCGATGCGACCGTGCCGACTCCCGCGCCCGCCAGCGCGTCGCGCGCGTTCTGGATCAGGTTGTGCAGGATCTGCTCGACCGCGATCGGCTCCGCGAACGGCCGCTCGCGCGCCGCCGCGTTGTGCCAGCCGAGCGCGATGTGCTCGCGCGCGCACTCGTCGCGGTACAGGAACAGCAGCGTATTCATGATCGCGTCGGGATCGAGCGCGCGACGCTCGCCGCCATGCGCGGTGGTCACCGCGTCGCGCATGCGCTCCAGGATCGCCGCCGCGCGCTTCGCCTGCGCGACGCTCGTCTGCAGCGCGCGGCGCACGCTGTCGCGCTCGGCCGGTTGGTCGAGCATGCGTTCGGCCGCCCGCGTGTGGCTGACGATCGCGGTCAGCGGCTGGTTCAGCTCGTGCGCGAGGCCGGCCGCCATTTCGCCGAAGGTGTCGAGCCGGCCGAAGCGATCGAGGCGCGCCCGCGCATCCTCGCGCCGCCGCGCCTCGCGCAGCCGCCACGCGCCGAGCGCGCCCGCCGCGAGCAGCGCCGCCACCGCGTTCCACAGCGCGATCGGCAGCCACGGCAGGTCGGCGGCCGTCAGCGTGCGGGTGGTGCGCAGCACGAACGCCTGCGGCTGCGCGGGCAGGTGTTTCTCGAGATGCATCGTCCACAACGGCGTCGCGCCGCCATTCACGCGCCGCAGCAGCTCGACGCGCCGGTCGCGCAATTCGAGCGCCGCCGACGAAATCGCCGTCGACCAATCGCCTGGCTGCAGCATCAGCCGAGGATCGACGCGCACGGCCCAGCCGGTTCCGGCGACGAGCCAGTACGCGGCCGGGCCGTCGAACGCGAGCGTGAACGGCTTGCCCGGCCGTTGCCGCGGCAGCGTGTCGGGAGCCGGCCCGCCGTCGGTCTGCCAGCCGCTACCGGGCCGCCAGTATGCGAGCCCGTCGAGCTGCGGCATCCGTTCGCGCAGGTTGTCGAGCATGTGCGCGGGCGGCGCCGCGAGCGACGACGCGCCGAGCGTCGCGAGGATCGCCTCGTGCTGCGCGGCCTTCTGCGCAAGCAGGCGGATCGTGATGCTCGAGTCCTGGAAGAAGCGGCCGTACGCGTCGGACACGGCGCGCGAGACGACGAACGCGGTGCCGGCAAGGCTCAGCGCGAGCCACGCGGCCAGCGCGGCGATTCGGAAAGACGGTTTCATGTTCGATGGCAAGCGGGAAAGCGGGCCGGCGCACAGCACGAAACGATTGCCGCACCCGGCGCCGGGGACCGTCATTGTCGACAAATCGACACGGCCCGTGGTCCGAATCCGGTTATGCCGGATGTCAGCCCAGTCCCAAACCGCGGCGACATCGATTGCACCGCCTGCAGTTTCAGACTGGGCTGATTTTCTTCAGAGTCCGAACCGACCAGAATCGGCTTGCTTGTTCTCCGTTGCCTCCTGGAGTACAGGCTCCATAGTCGATACTTTTCCCGCCCTCCCGGCGGGACTTTTTTTGGACGGCGTCACGCCGCTAGCTGCCCGGAACCTGTCCGGCCATGATCCCGTCTCTTTTCGTCCGACCGCGTACGCACGCCGCACTCGCGCCGCACCGGCTTCGCCCGCCCGCATCGTGACCGACGCCCCATCCACCGCCATCGCGATCCTGACGATCGACCATCCGAGCCGCGGCACGTTCGACGACCGGCTGCGTCGCGCCGGATACGGCTACGACCGCCTGCGCATCGACGACATTCTGCGCCGCGCCGGCTACCGGCCGTCGCGCTTCGAGTATCTGCCCGACCTGCTCGCAGCCTGCGACACGCGCGCGTTCGATCTGTTCGTCGTGCAATGCGAAACGGCCTGCCGGCGCACGACGGACGCGATCCAGGCGCTGCGCGCGCGGTTCGCCGGCACCGTCGCGATCGTGTCGATCAGCCAGCGCGACGCGGAACTCGCACGCTCCGCGTGTTTCATCGCCGGGGCGAACGAGCATCACCCGTACGCCGTGCCGCCGGACACGCTGATCGCGAGCATCGCGACATGGCTGCGCTGGTCGCATCACCGTGCGACCCATCATCGCCACTGGCGGATCGGCGCGTTCGAATTCGATACGGCCACGCGCAGCGTAACCGTGGCCGGCCGCGAGCACGTGCTGACCGAGAAGCATTTCCAGATCGCGACCGCGTTCTTCCTGAACATGGGCCGCGCGCTCGACCGTGCACATGTGAGCCAGCTGGTGTGGGGCTCGCTCGTCGCGGCGTCCAGCCGGCGGCTCGACACGCACGTCGCATATCTGCGCGACCGGCTCGAACTCGACGGGCGGCACGGCGTGAAGATGATGACGATGTACGGGTTCGGCTATCGGCTCGTCACGTGCGAGCCAGGCGCGGAGCCCGACGGCGACGAAGCGGCGCCGCGACGATAGCCGGCCTGGCCCGGCGGCACGCCGCGGCGCCGACCGGTTCGCCGGCACCCCGCAATCCTGACAGCCCCCATTGCGCGCTGATCGGACTCCATTATCATGGGGGCACCCTGGCCGACCGCCCCGCTCCCGATGGACCACCGCGCCGCACCCGATCCCGCCCGCTCCGCCGCCGCGCCCGCGTCCGCCGCGCCGACCCGCGTCGGCCGCCGCCAGCGCGCGCTGCTGTATGCCGGCGGCGCGGCCGTGACGGTCGCGATCCTGCTCGCGAGCGGCCTGATGCTGTATACGATGGCGCGCGAGGCGATCCAGGCGCGCTATACGACCTTCGCGGTGCGCCAGTTCCTGGTCCAGATCGAATTCAAGATGCGCACGACGGGCATGGACACGCTCGTCACGCACGACGAGGCCGTGTGGAATTCGCGCGCGACCGATCCGGCGCGCGTCGCCGCCCTCGCGGCCGGCCGCGGCCGGCTGATCATCCAGGGCAGCCCGGCCTTTCCGCCGACGCTCGTGCTGGCCGACCTGTCGCCCGCGCACCCGGCCGACAGCTACGCGCACGATCTGGCGATGGCGAGCGACATGAGCTATCGCGTCGGCGCGTACGTCGCGAAGCACGACGCCGATCGCGCGATCGCCGGCTACGCCTATCGCCCCGACCGCAGCTTCGCGGTGGTGATTCCCGAACCGGTGCCGCCCGATCCGCTCACCGCGTCGCCCGCCACCGATGCGGCCACGCTCGTCGCCCGGGTCGCCGCCGGCGTCGGCACGCCGCCGCCCGGGCAATACGAATGGCATTCGCCTGTCTACGACCCCGTGCAGCGGCGCGACGTGTTCCGGATCGCCGGCGCCGTCTACGACGCGCAAGCGCCGCGCGCCGTGTTCCTGTCGACGCTGCCGGTCGACGTGCTGCGCACGCGGCTGTCGACGGGCGACACGACCGACGCCGCGATCGTCGTCGACGCGCACGGCCGCACGCTGCTGCGCGCCGGCACCGCGGCCGACGACGATGCCACGCGCGCGGCCGTCGAGCGGCTCGGCGCGCATACGCGCGAAGCCGTCCGGCGCGGCGGGCCGCGCACCGCGTTCGGCGACGGGCTGTTCTCGCTGAGCCAGCCGATCGCCGAAACCGACTGGACGCTCGTGCAGGCGTTCACGCTGCGCTCGCTGCTCGCGACGATCGGCCTGCGCGCGGGCTGGTACATCGCGGTCATGCTGGCCGTGATCGCGCTCGTCTGGTGGCTGCTCGTGCGCTTCGACCGCCGCGTGCTGAAACCCGACGACGCGCGCACGCGGCGCGTGATCGACAGCGAGAACCTGAACCGGACGATCGTCGAAGCCGCGCCGTCCGGCATCGCGCTGCTGTCGCTGGCCGACGGCGCGGTGCTGCTGCAGAACGACACGATGCGCGACTACGATGCGCGCCGCGCGGGCGAACCATCGTTGCCGGCGCGGCTGCTCGAACGCTTCGACCGCTCGCCCACCGCCGCCGCGTGGCAACCCGATCTGCACGTGACGCTGCCCACCGCCGCCGGCGAGGCGGTCGACCTGCTCGTCAACCTCGTGCGCACGCGCTTTCGCGACAGGGACGTCGTGCTGTGCAACTTCTCCGACATCACGTCGCAGAAGAACATCGAGCGCCGGCTCGACGAAGCGGCGCGCGCCGCCGACGCCGCGAACGACGCGAAGTCCGCGTTCCTCGCGACGATGAGCCACGAGATCCGCACGCCGCTCAATGCGATCCTCGGCAACCTCGAACTGATCGGCCGCGAACCGCTCGCCGAGTCGCAGCGCGAGCGGCTGCATACGGTCGAGGGCGCGTCGTCGGTGCTGCTCGACCTGATCAACGACATCCTCGACCTGTCGAAGATCGAGGCCGGCCAGATGACGATCGAGGCGATCCCGTTCGATCTCGCGGAGACGATCCGGCAAACCGGCGCGATGTTCGAGCCGCTCGCGGCCGCGAAAGGGTTGCAGTTCGACGTGTTCGTCGACGACGCGCTCGCGTCGCGCTACGTCGGCGACCCGACGCGCATCCGGCAGATCGCCGCGAACCTCGTCGGCAACGCGATCAAGTTCACGAACCACGGGGAAATCACGCTCGAGGTCTACCTGCGCAACGATACGGATCCCGAATCGCCGGTCGCGATCGGCGTCAGCGACACGGGCATCGGCATGACCGACGCGCAGCGCGCGGCGCTGTTCCGGCCGTTCACGCAGGCCGACACGTCGATCACGCGCCGCTACGGCGGCACGGGCCTCGGCCTCGCGCTGACGAAGCAGCTCACGCAGATGATGCATGGCACGGTCGACGTGACGAGCGACCCCGGCAAGGGCAGCACGTTCGTCGTCACGCTGCCACTGCGCGCGGCCACCGACGCGCAGATCGCCGAGCACGATGCCGCGCAGGCCGGCGATGCGGCGCTGCCGAGCGTCGCCGCGCGCGTGCTGGTGGTCGACGATCACCCTGTGAACCGCACGCTGCTGCAAGGACAACTCGTCACGCTCGGCTATGCGGCCGATGCCGCCGACGAAGGCGCGGCGGCGCTGCGGCGCTGCGCGGATACGCGCTACGACCTCGTGATGACGGATCTGAACATGCCGGGGATGGACGGCTATACGCTCGCGCACGTGCTGCGTGCGCAATATCCGGGGCTGCCGATCGTCGCCGTCACCGCGCATGCGAGCGCGGCCGAGCATGCGCGCTGTGCGGAAGCGGGGATCGTCGCGGTGCTGGTCAAACCGGTGCTGCTCGATACGATCGACCGCACCGTGCGGCGTTACGCGCAGACGGCCGCCGCGCAGGCGCCAGCCCGGCACACGCTCGTCGATCTCGCGCAAGGTCCGCTGCCGCCGGACGTGCATGCGCTGCTCGAAGCGAGTCGCGCGCAATCGGTCGCGGCGATGCACGACGCGGCAGCGCGCAACGATATCGCCGCGCTGCGTCACCAACTGCATTCGCTGCGCGGCGCGTTCGCGACGATTCACGAACATGCGGTGGCCGACGCGATCGGCGAACTGCAAGCCATCGTGCACGGCGGCGACCTGACGTCGTTCGATGCGCGGCTCGCCGAAGCGGACGCGCTCGCGCGCGAAGCGCTGCAACGGCGCTCGACGCAGGCGCCGGCTGCCTGAATCCCGCACGGCCGGCCCTCGCGCGCCGGCTTCCTCCCTCCATCGCCTTTCGTTCCGCGGCGCAGGCCCGCGGCGCGTCGTCGCGCACGTAGGACTGGGCCTACATGGTCGCTATCTCGAATCAGCCAGGGACGACTGATTAGGACGAGGCCGATCCCTACCATCGGTTTGTGAACTGACAAACTGAAAGGAGTAGGGACATGAACAAGACTTATCGCAGCGTCTGGAATGCCGTGACCAACACGTGGACGGCCGCGGCCGAAACGGCGAAGGCGCATTCGAAGGGGTCGGCGCGCGCGGCGCGGCAAGCGGTGATCGCGATCGCGCTGGGTGGTGCGGCGATCGGTGGCGCGGCCGCGGCGGAAACGTGCATGACGGAAGACGGGTCGAGCGGGACGATCGATGCGGCGGGGGTGTGCAAGATGAAGGGCACGAGTGCGATCGGTACGATGGGGTCGATCGGGACGGCGGCGGCGCTCGACGACACACTCATCAAGGTGAATGGCACCACAGCAGCAACCGCGACCGCCACCGGCGCAATCGCAATCGGCGAAAACGCATCGGCCGACGCAACCGGCGCTTCCTACCGTGCCGTGGCGATCGGCTCGAATGCAGTTGCGACCGGCAATGCCCTTGCTGTCGGGGCTGGGTCGCATTCAGTCAGTCGTGGTGTGGCAGTCGGCGGTGCAGCAAACGCAAACGCCAATCGAGCCACCGCAATCGGCTACATCACGACGGCATCCGGCGACAGCGCAATTGCCATCGGTTCGCTGGTGACTGCGGCAGGCGCCAACTCGACCGCCATTGGCACGAGCGCACTGGCGGCCCTCGATAACGCAACCGCCCTCGGCGCCAGCGCAACCGCAGGGGGCGCAGGCTCGACCGCCATCGGCCAGGCAGCGGCCGTCGCCAGCGGGGCAAACAATGCCATCGCGCTCGGGATGAACGCGCGTGTGGCGAATTCGAACTCGGCCGCCATCGGGTCCAACGCCTTCGCATCGAACAATTATTCGAGTGCGTTGGGGACGTCGGCCACCTCTACCGGCGCCGCCAGCCTGGCGCTCGGCAGCAATTCGACGGCAACCGGGAACTATAGCGTTGCACTCGGCAGCGCCATTGGTACCGGTCGCGCTGCGGTGGCAACCGGCAACGCGTCGGTCGCGATCGGCACCACGTCCAGCGCCGGCGCCAGCAACGCTGTCGCATTGGGCTTCGGCACGGTTGCAGATCGGGACAACACCGTATCCGTGGGCGCCGGTGTGCCCAATATCGACGGGAACAAGTTCACACGCCAGATCGTCAACGTCGCCGCGGGCACGGAAGACAACGATGCCGTGAACGTCGGCCAGATGAATAAGGAGTTGTCGACGAAGGTCGACGATACGTACGTCAAGATCGACACGAGCAACAGCACGGTCGCCGCGCAAGCCGGCACGGCCGCGCTTGCGATCGGCACGAACACCAGCGCCTCGGGATCTTACGCAACGGCCGTCGGCAACAGCGCACTCGCCAGCGGCAACAACAGCACGGCCCTCGGCTTCCAGGCCAGCAGCGCAGGCGGCGCCGCCATCGCGATCGGCAATGCTGCGAACGCAAGCGGCTCGCATGGCGTTGCACTGGGTGTCAACGCAAAGGCGTCCCATACCGATTCGGTGGCGCTCGGCGCCGGCGCGACCACGGATCGCGACAACAGCGTATCGGTCGGCTCGTCGGCGCTGCGTCGGCAAATCACCAACGTGGCTGACGGTACGCAGCCCACGGACGCCGTGAACCTCGACCAGATGAATGCCGAGTTCACGAAGACGAACAGCGCGATCGCCGCGACCAACGTCACGGTCTCGAGCCTGAGCACCGGCTTGTCGTCAACCAACAGCACCGTTGCGGGACTGAGCACCGGACTCTCGTCGACCAACAGCATCGTCTCGGGCCTGAGTACCGGCTTGTCGTCGACGATCAGCACCGTCGCCGGCCATACCAAGCAGATCGGGGACATCGACGACAAGCTGAGCAAGCTCGAAAGCGGGACCACCGGCCTCGTGCAGCAGGCCAACCCGGGCGATGACATCACCGTCGGCGCGAATACCGACGGCAACGCCGTGGACTTCAGCGCGACCGGTGGCACCGCACGCACGCTCAAGGGTGTCGCGGCTGGCGACGTGTCGGCAACGAGCACCGAAGCCGTCAACGGCTCGCAACTGCATGGCGTGTCCGACAGCGTCGCCTCGGCGATCGGCGGCGGCGCGGCGGTAAACCCGGACGGCTCGATCTCCGCTCCGTCCTTCACCGTCGGCGACGGCAGCGGCGGCACGAAGATCGTCAACTCGGTCGGCGACGTCGTCACCAACCTCGACGGCCGTGTCACGACCAACGAAGGCGACATCAAGAAGCTGGCCGACGACATCGGCAGCGGCACGCTCGGTCTCGTCCAGCAGGCGAAACCCGGCGACGACATCACCGTCGGCGCGAACACCGACGGCAACGCCGTGGACTTCAGCAGCAAGACCGGTGCGCGCACGCTCAAGGGCGTCGCGGCAGGCGACGTGTCGGCGACGAGCACCGAAGCCGTCAACGGCTCGCAACTGCACGGCATGTCGGACAGCGTCGCTTCGGCGATCGGCGGCGGCGCGACGGTGAACCCGGACGGCTCGATCTCCGCGCCTGTCTTCACCGTCGGTGACGGCAGCGGCGGCACGAAGATCGTCAACTCGGTCGGCGACGTCGTCACCAACCTCGACGGCCGTGTCACGACCAACGAAGGCGACATCAAGAAGCTGGCCAACGACATCGGCAGCGGCACGCTCGGTCTCGTCCAGCAGGCGAAACCCGGCGACGACATCACCGTCGGCGCGAACACCGACGGCAACGCCGTGGACTTCAGCAGCAAGACCGGTGCGCGCACGCTCAAGGGCGTCGCGGCAGGCGACGTGTCGGCGACGAGCACCGAAGCCGTCAACGGTTCGCAGCTGCATGGCGTGTCCGACAGCGTCGCTTCGGCGATCGGCGGCGGCGCGACGGTGAACCCGGACGGCTCGATCTCCGCGCCTGTCTTCACCGTCGGTGACGGCAGCGGCGGCACGAAGATCGTCAACTCGGTCGGCGACGTCGTCACCAACCTCGATGGCCGCGTCACGACCAACGAAGGCGACATCAAGAAGCTGGCCGACGATATCGGCAGCGGCACGCTCGGTCTCGTCCAGCAGGCGAAACCCGGCGACGACATCACCGTCGGCGCGAACACCGACGGCAACGCCGTGGACTTCAGCAGCAAGACCGGCGCACGCACACTCAAGGGTGTCGCGGCAGGCGACGTGTCGGCAACGAGCACCGAAGCCGTCAACGGTTCGCAGCTGCATGGCGTGTCGGAAAGCGTCGCTTCGGCGATCGGCGGCGGCGCGACGGTAAACCCGGACGGCTCGATCTCCGCCCCGGCCTTTACCGTCGGTGACGGCAGCGGCGGCACGAAGATCGTCAACTCGGTCGGCGACGTCGTCACCAACCTCGACGGCCGTGTCACGACCAACGAAGGCGGCCTCAAGAAGCTGTCCGAGCAGCTTGAAAGCGGCACGCTCGGCCTCGTCCAGCAGGACGCGATGACGGGCGGCATCACGGTCGGCGCGAACACCGGCGGCTCGGTGGTGAACTTCGCGGGCACCGGCGGCGCGCGCGTGCTGTCCGGCGTCGCGAACGGCGTGGACGACGACGATGTCGTGACGGTGTCGCAGCTCCGCGCCACCGGCCTGATCGACTACACGGGCAAGGAAGTCGGTGCGGTCACGTACGACTCGGGCCTGAACTTCGACACGGTGACGTTCGCCGGCACGTTCGGCACGAAGCTGCAGCGCGTCGCCGCGGGCGAAATCAGTGCGACGAGCATGGACGCGATCAACGGCAGCCAGCTGTTCGACCTGCAGGAGCAGTTCGCGAAGCAGTACGGCGAGCTGAGCGGCCAGTTCGGCGACCTGTCGAACCGCTTCGACGATCTGTCCGACCGTCTCGGCGAACTCGAAACGAACCCCGGCACGGGCGGCCCGGGCACGGGCGACGGCTCGACGGTGGTCGGCGAAGGCGCGGTGGCATCGGGCGAGAACAGCTCGGCACTCGGCGAGAAGGCGCTCGCGTCGGGCGAGAACAGTTCCGCCGTGGGCCAGGGTGCGGTCGCATCGGGCAGCAACGGGTCGGCCATCGGCCAGGGCTCGACGGCATCGGGCAGCAACAGCTCGGCCGTCGGCCAGGGCGCGGTCGCGTCGGGCAACAACGGTTCGGCCGTCGGCCAGGGTGCGGTCGCGTCCGGCGAAAACGGCACGGCGCTGGGCCAGGGCGCGATTGCATCCGGCAAGGACAGCACGGCGCTGGGCCAGGGCGCGTCGGCCACCGGCAGCGGCTCGGTCGCGATCGGTCAGGGTTCGGTCGCGACAGAAGCCAACACCGTTTCGTTCGGTGACGGCACGGCAGAAGGCAACCGCCGGCTCGTCAACATCGCGGACGGCATCAACGCCAGCGATGCGGCGACGAAGGGCCAGCTCGACCGCGCGATGGAATCGGTCGACGCACGCTTCAACGACACGAACCGCGCGATCAACGACGTCGCGAAGAACGCGTACGCCGGTATCGCGGCGGCGATGGCGATGCCGAACATGACGCCGTCGCAGCCGGGCAAGACCGTCGTCGCGGTCGGCGCCGCGAACTTCAAGAGCGGCTCGGCGATCGCCGCCGGCGCCACCTACCGGTCGCGCAGCGGCAACTGGCTCGTGAACGGCGCGACGTCGATCACGTCGGTCGGCGACGTGGGCGTGCGTGCCCAGGTCGGCTATGAGTTCTGACCCGATCGCTCCGCCTCGCGCGGAGCATCGACCCGACGCGGGGGAGTCCTCCCCCGCCGTTCGGCCGACGGCCGGTGCCGATTCCGTCTGGAGTCGCCACCGGCCGTCGGCGCGTCCGCCTCGCGCGCGGCTTTTCATCGCGCGCCCCGCGGCGGCCCGCATGCGCCGACCCCTTTCTTTCAACCGAGCGAGACACGCGCGCCGCCGGCTGCGGCGCGACGCGTGAAACCAACATGAACAGAACCTTCCCCATTCGCATCGTGATCGCCGACGACCATCCGGCCGTCGTCATCGGCGCCCGCTACGAACTGTCGGCCACGAACACCGTCGCGGTGGTCGCGACGGCGCACAACTCGACGGAGCTGATGGACGCGCTGTCGAACCATCCGTGCGACGTGCTGGTGTCCGACTACGCAATGCCCGGCACCGAATACGGCGACGGCCTCGCGATGTTCACGACCCTGCTCAAGCGCTTTCCGGGGCTGAAGATCGTCGTGATGACGATGATGGAGAACGCGGTGGCGCTGCGCGCGCTGATCGACATCGGCATCGCGTGCATCGTCAGCAAGTCGGACATGCCCAATCACCTGACGATGGCGATCCACGCGGCCTATACGAACGGACGCTACCTGTCGCCGTCGATGGACCGGATCCTGCGCAACACCGGCAGCGTCGGCGGCAAGGCGCCCGCGCTGTCGGTGCGCGAGGTGGAGGTGATTCGCCTCTTCGCATCGGGGCTGTCGGTCAACGAGATCGCGGAAAAACTCAATCGCAGCAAGAAGACGATCAGCACGCAGAAAAGCTCGGCGATGCAGAAGCTCGGCATCGAGCGCGACGTCGACCTGGTGCGCTATGCGATCGCCTGTGGGCTCGTGACCGACTACGGCTATGCGCCGCCGGTGCGCGGCGACGAAGCCAGCGCGTAACGCCGCTGCCGCGACCTGAAACGGAAAGCCCCGGCAACCTGAAGGTGCCGGGGCATCGGTGCGTCGGTACAGGCAGGCGTGCTCACCTTCCGTCATGGCCGCCATCCCGCGCGGCCGGCCTCGTCGCGCGCCGTCAGGCCGGATCGACGCCGCCTTCCTCTTTCGCGTCGCCGCCCCGCCCTTCGCTGGCCGATGCGGCGACGATCCCGTGCTCGATCGCGTAGCGCAGCAGGTCGATGTCCTTGTCGATCCCGAGCTTTTCCATCGCGCGCGCCTTCTGCGTGCTGATCGTCTTCTTGCTGCGGCTGAGTTTGTCGGCGATCTCGTTGACCGTGAGGCCCGACGCATACAGCCGCACGACTTCGAGTTCGCGGTCGCTGAGGTCGCGCTTCTGGTCGGCCGCACGGGCGCTCGAATGCGACGTGAGCGTGCGCACGACCTTCTCGACCGACGGCGAGTAATAGGTGCCGCCCGTCGCGGCCGCATGAATCGCGGGAATCAGGTGATCGATCGTGTCGGACTTGCTGACGATGCACTCGATGCCGAGCCGCGTCAGCGCGCCGATCACGGCCGGGTTGTCGAGCATGGTCAGCACGACCAGCTTCACGGCCGGGTGATTGCGCTGGAGATAGGAGAACAGCGTGATGCCGTCGCCGTGCGCGCTGCCCGGCATCGCATAGTCGGACACCACGACGTCGCACACGCCGGCCTCGACGAGCCGGATCAACTCGGTCGAATTGACGGCCTTGCCGGTCAACTGGATCGTCGGCACCGACGACAGGCCGTGCTCGACGCCGACCAGCATCGCCGGGTGATCGTCGGCCAGTACCACGCGTATCAGATAGCTTCCCATAGTCGTCCAGATTTGCGCGGCAATCGTCGCGGCCGGTTCGCCGCCCGGCGGGCGGCGACGGCGCGCATCGCGGCGTCGTGGATCGTAATTGGGCGCTATCTTCGCACG
>NZ_JACFYV010000299.1:0-6673 GCF_016759955.1 Burkholderia sp. KCJ3K979 | reverse complement strand
CCGGGGCGGCGTCCCACGCCACCCCGGCGCAAATCTCAGAGATAGTACGCAGTGCTCGTCATGACTTTCGACGCGGCGCGCATCAGCATCCGCGCGGGCAGCGGCAGCTCGATCCCGCCGGCGTCGGTCGCGGCCTTGCCGTGCTTCACCTCGTCGATCCGCATCTGGTCGACGATCGCGCGCGACGCGGTATCGGTCGGCGGCAGCTCGGACATGTGACCTTCGAGATGGCTTTCGACCTGCCGCTCCGTCTCGGCCATGAAGCCGAGGCTGACCTTGTCGCCGAGCGTGCCGGCCGCCACGCCGATCGCGAGGGCGCCGGCATACCACAGTGGATTCAGCAGGCTCGGGCGCGAATCGAGCTCCTTCAGGCGGTGAGCGGTCCACGCGAGGTGATCCTCCTCCTCGCGCGCGGCTTCCTCGAACATCGCCTTCGCCGACGCCGTGCGCGCGGTGAGCTTCTGCGCCTGGTAGAGCGCCTGCGCGCAGACCTCGCCGACGTGATTCACGCGCATCAGGCCGGCCGCGTGCGTGCGTTCGGCGGGCGTCAGTTCGACGTCCGGCGTATCGGCCGGCACGGGCACCGGCCGGCTCATCCGGCTAATGCCGGTCAGCGATCGCAGGCCGCGATCGAATTCGCTGATCAGTTCATCCAACACCATCCTGTTCTCCTGGCTGCAGGTGCCGCTGCGCGCGGCAAGGGCACGAGTCCGCTGCGTAACCGACTTGATTATTCAGCGGAAATTGCGGTTAACCCGTGATTTTAACCATTGTTGCATAAAGGAAACATGGCGGTGTTGAGCTGCAGCATTTCGCTTTGTGGCAAAAACCGGCTTTGCTACATTACGTGCGACTTCTTGCGAAGTTGATGGGGCCCATCGCCAGAACATAACTATCCGCCCCGCCAAAAAAATTCAGTGATTCTTGGAGATCCGTTAATGAAAAAGTCGCTTCTCGCGCTCGTCGCGCTGGGCGCGTTCGCTGGCGCTGCCCATGCGCAAAGCAGCGTGACGCTTTACGGCATCATCGATGAAGGCTTCCTCTTCAATAACAACGCAGGCGGCAAGCACTTGTACGGCCTGGCGAGCGGCGTGATGCAGGGTAGCCGTTTCGGCCTGCGCGGCACCGAAGACCTCGGTGGCGGCCTGAAGGCGATCTTCACCCTCGAAAACGGTTTCGACGTGAACAGCGGCAGGCTCGGTCAGGGCGGCCTGATGTTCGGTCGTCAGGCTTACGTCGGCCTGTCGAGCCAGTACGGTACGGTCACGCTGGGCCGTCAGTACGACTCCGTCGTCGACTTCGTCGGCCCGCTCGAGGCAGGCGACCAGTGGGGCGGCTACATCGCCGCTCACCCGGGCGACCTCGATAACTTCAACAACGCGTATCGCGTGAACAACGCGGTCAAGTTCACGAGCGCGAACTACGGCGGCCTCACGTTCGGCGGCTTGTACAGCTTCGGCGGCCAGGCAGGCCAGTTCTCGAAGAACCAGGTCTGGTCGCTCGGCGCAGGCTACACCAACGGCCCGCTCGTCCTCGGCGTCGGTTACTTGAACGCACGTACGCCGAACCAGTTTGGCGGCATGTTCAACAACGGGTCGACGTCGTCGTCGGTTTCGTCGCCGGTCTACGGCGCGTACGCGAACAACGCGAACACGTACCAGGTCATCGGTGCAGGCGGCGCTTACACGTTCGGTGCAGCGACGATCGGCGCGACGTACTCGAACACGAAGTTCAAGGGCTTCTCGGCAGGCCCGTTCGTGAACCAGACCGCGACGTTCAACAACGGCGAAATCAACTTCAAGTACCAGTTGACGCCGGCGTTGATCCTCGGCGCGGCGTACGACTACACGCAAGGCAGCAAGATCGACGGCAACTCGGCAGCCAAGTACCACCAGGGCTCGCTGGGCGTCGACTACTTCCTGTCGAAGCGTACCGACGTCTACGCGATCGGCGTGTACCAGCACGCATCGGGCAACGTGCTCGATTCGAACGGCAACGTCCTGAAGGCAACGGCAGCGATCAACGGTCTGGCCGGGTCGAGCACGAGCAACCAGGTCGCGGCACGCGTCGGTATCCGTCACAAGTTCTAATCAGCTTGCCTGACAAGCCGCAGCATATTGAAGGCGCCTTCGGGCGCCTTTTTCTTTTGTGGTGAGGCGGTGACGGTGGTGGATCAGCGGGTCGGTGGGTCGGTGGATCGGTGGATCGGTGGATCGGTGGATCGGTGATCGGATGGTCGCTGTCGACACGCCCTCCAGCCGTCAGCTCGAAACGCAAGGCTTGCCGCCGCGCGCCCCCACGAAACAGGCGCTTCCGGTCATCCAGCCGCAGCCGCAAACAAAAAACCCGGCACAGGCCGGGCTTTTCGTTCAACCGCATCGTTGCATGCGTTACGCACGCCCATCGCGCAGTTCGCGCCGCAGGATCTTGCCGACGTTCGTCTTCGGCAGCTCCGTGCGGAACTCGACCAGCTTCGGCCGCTTGTACCCGGTGAGCCGCTCCTTGCAGTAGGCGAGGATGTCCTTGTCGGTCAGCGCCGGATCCTTTTTCACGATGAACAGCTTCACGGCTTCGCCGGAATGCTCGTCCGGCACGCCGACCGCCGCCACCTCGAACACGCCCGGATGCGACGCCACCACGTCCTCGACTTCGTTCGGGTACACGTTGAAGCCGGACACCAGAATCATGTCCTTCTTGCGATCGACGATCTTCACGTAACCGCGCGCATCCATCACGCCGACGTCGCCCGTCTTGAAGAAGCCGTCCGCGAACATGACCTTCGCGGTCTCGTCCGGCCGGTTCCAGTAGCCGGCCATCACCTGCGGTCCGCGAATACAGATCTCGCCCGGCTCGCCGAGCGCGACGTCGTTGCCGGCATCGTCGCGAATCGCGACTTCGGTCGACGGCAGCGGCAGGCCGATCGTGCCGCTGTATTCAGTCGCCGTCACGGGGTTGCAGGTCGCCACCGGCGACGTTTCGGACAGCCCGTATCCTTCGATGATCGCGGTACGCGTCTTTTCATACCAGCGCTTCGCGACGCCCTCCTGGATCGCCATGCCGCCGCCGTTGGCGATCACGAGCTTCGACAGGTCGAGCTGACCGAATTCGGGATGGTTCAGCAGCGCGTTGTATAGCGTGTTGACGGCCGGAATCGTCGAGATCTGGTAGCCCTTCAGCTCCTTGATCATGCCGGCGATGTCACGCGGGTTCGGGATCAGGATGCCCATGCCGCCCGTACGCATCGTCAGGAAACCGCAGACGGTCAGCGCGAACACGTGATACAGCGGCAGCGCGACAACCGTCACGAACTGCTCCACCTCCGGATACTTCTCGTGAGCCGGATGGTGCCAGGCGCCGGCCTGCAGCACGTTCGACACGATGTTCCGGTGCAGCAGCGTCGCCCCCTTCGCGACACCGGTCGTACCACCCGTGTACTGCAGGAATGCGACGTCGTCGGGGCCGATCTTCTGCGGCTTGAACGCCAGTCGCGCGCCCTCCGACAGCGCGGCCTTGAAGCGCGTGAACGACGGCAGCTGCCACGCAGGCACCATCTTCTTCACGTTGCGCACCACGTAATTGACGAGCCATCCCTTGATGCCCAGCAGATCGCCCATCGATGCGACGACCACGTGCTTGACGGCCGTATTGGCGATGACGGCCTGCAGCGTCGACGCGAAATTCTCCAGGATGACGATTGCCTCCGCACCGCTGTCCTTCAGCTGATGCTCGAGCTCGCGCGGCGTATAGAGCGGATTGACGTTGACGACGGTATAGCCGGCGCGCAGCACCGCGGCGATCGTCACCGGGTACTGCAGCACGTTCGGCATCATGATCGCGACCCGCGCCCCGCGCGCCAGGCCGCGGGATTGCAGCCATGCGCCGAACTGGCGCGACAGCTTGTCGAGTTCGCCGTACGTGATGCCCTTGCCCATGCAGACGAACGCGGTACGGTCGCGGTACTGACGGAAGCTCTCGTCGAGCAGGTCCGGGACGGACGGATAAGGAGAGGAGTCAATTTCGGCTGGAACGCCGGGTGGATACGATTTCAGCCAAATTTTGTCCATACCGCGCGTCTCCTCACAGATTTTCGAATGGTCGTGCTAAAACGCATCGTAACGGCTCCCCCGCCCCGAGACAACAGGGTTAGATGTCCACTTCGAACTTCCATATCAATTTCGTCTGATGATACGGCGATATTCGATCAAATCCGCTCAACTTCCACAAGACAATCGTAAAACGTCGCCGAATTCCCCAAATCGGTCAGCGCCTGACTCGTCACTTCGTTCGCGTTCCTGCCGTCCGGCGACAGCTTCTTCCACCAGATCGACAATCCGACGACGAGCCCGGCACGGGCACGGTCGGTAATGCGCGCGAGCGCCTGCATCGAGCCGCGGTCATTGAAGATGCGGACGGTGTCGCCCTCCGCGATGCCGCGCGCATCGGCGTCGGACGGGTGCATGTCGAGGTGCGGCTCGCCTTCCGTCGAGCGCAGGCTGTCGACGTTGACGAACGTGCTGTTCAGAAAGTGGCGGGCCGGCGGCGAAATCATCGCCAGCGGATAGCGTGCGGCGAGCTCGGGCGCGGCTTCGGCCGACTCGAACGGCGGCAGATAGTCAGGGACCGGCTCCATGCCCATCTGCTCGAGCCGTGGGCTGTAGAACTCGCACTTGCCGGAGGGCGTGCGGAAACCACCATTCGCAAACGGCGCCTCCGGCAGCTTGAGCTTCAGCCAGCCGGCCCGCTTCAGCGTGTCCCAGTCGCTGTCGAGCGCCGGATCGTCCCAGCGAAGCGCCGCGCGAGCGACCTCTTCGTCGCTGTGATAAAGCGCCGGTTCGTCGAGTCCCATGCTGCGCGCGATTCCCCGGAAGATCTCTGTGTTCGGCCGCGCGTCTCCTACTGGCGGAATCGCCGGCAGGTTCGCCATCACGTAGGTATGGCCGTACGACTTATGGACGTCCAGATGTTCGAGCTGCGTCGTCGCCGGCAATACAATATCGGCGAAATCGACCGTATCTGTCTTGAAGTGCTCGAGAACGACCGTGAACAGATCGTCGCGCGCGAAACCTGCGGCCACCTTGGACGAATCGGGCGCGACCGCCACCGGATTCGAGTTGTACACGATCACCGCTTCGACTTTTGGCCCGAACGTCGCGTCGCCCGGGTGCAGCAGCGCGTCGCCGATCGCGTTCATGTTGATGATGCGCGGCAGCTTATGCGGCCAACCCGGCATCAGATCCGGACGCAGCAGCGCCGCCTGGTTGACCGGCGCGGATTCCGACGACGAGAGCAGCAGGCCGCCCGCCCGATCGCGCCACGCCCCCGTCAGTGCCGGCAGGCTGGCAATCGCACGCACCGCATTGCCGCCGCCGCGAACACGCTGCATACCGTAGTTGAGGCGAATCGAGGCCTTGCGCGTAGCGCCGTAGCGACGCGCAAGATCGACCAGCTCCGACGCATCGATGCCGCAGATCTGCGCGACGCGTTCCGGCGGATAGGACATTGCGCGCGCCCTGAGCGCGTCGAAGCCGAGCGTATGGTCGGCGATGTAATCATGATCGAGCAGGTTTTCGGTGATCAACACATGCATCATGCCGAGCGCGAACGCGCCATCGGTGCCGGGCTTCAGCGCGATGTGCTGATGGCATTTCTCCGCGGTCAGCGAACGATACGGGTCGATCGCAACCAGATGCGCGCCACGGCGCTTCGCTTCCTGGGCTCGGGTCCAGAAGTGCAGGCTCGATGCAATCGGATTCGCGCCCCATATCAGAATCAGTTCGCTTTCCTCGAAGTACTCGAGGTGCATGCCGACACTGCCGCCGTACGTGTATCGCAACCCCGCTGCGCCGGCCGCCGCGCAGATCGCACGCTCCAGCCGCGAGGCGCCGAGCTTGTGAAAGAAGCGCTGGGCAATGCCCTCGCCTTGCACGAGCCCCATCGTTCCCGCATAGCTGTACGGCACGATCGCTTCCGGCGCGCGCGCGGCGATTTCACCGAGGCGGCGGCCAATCTCGTCGAACGCCTCGCTCCAGCTGATCGGCACGAAGCGCCCTTCGCCCTTCGCACCGACGCGCTTGAGCGGGACAGTGAGGCGATCGGGATGGTGAACGCGATCCGCGTAGCGACTGACTTTCGTGCATAACACGCCCTGCGTCGGCGGATGGTCGGGATCGCCGGTGACCTTGATTGCCTTGCCGTTCTCGACGGTCACACGCATTGCGCACGTGTCCGGACAATCATGCGGGCAAACGGCCCGCGCTACCTGGGTGGCGGCGTTCATCGTTTTGAATGTAGAGATGGGGGGTTCGCAAATTTTACGTGGACGCGCCGAATAAAGCGTTCATTTCGCAGCGATTTTGGATGATCTGCGCGGCGGTCGAGTGGAAGGGGTGGCGGGCTGCGGTGGGCGGAAAGCTGATCATATGATCGCGCTTGTCGATACGCTGCGGAAAAGAAATTGCATCTTGATTGAAGATACGATCAATAAGCAATTGAATCGCCGGAGATAGAAGCGATTGAGAGAATGGGATGCAGGGATTGATGGCGTGGGTGACCTGCCCCCGGTTTTAGTCCGAACTGCAGTTAGAGTCCGAGGTTAAAAACTGCTGCTTCGCGTCGTGCGCCCGGGCGAACTGCGCAGGCGTCAGATAGCCGAGCGAACTATGAGGCCGCTCGG
>NZ_JACFYV010000298.1:0-6699 GCF_016759955.1 Burkholderia sp. KCJ3K979 | reverse complement strand
CGTCGGCGGCCGCCAGCAGCGCGTCGGCGCGCGCCATGAAGACTTCGCCGTCCTGCGTGAGGCTGATGCGGCGCGTGGTGCGGTGCAGCAGCCGCGCGCCGAGCTGCCGTTCGAGCTGGGCAATGCGCGCGCTCGCGACCGCGGCCGACACGCCGAATTCGCGCCCGGCCGCGGTGACGTTCGCGAGCAGCGCCGCGCGCACGAACAGCGCGATGTCGAGCAGGTCGAGCGGCTTGTCGGGCGCGGGAATCGGATCGGACCCGGGATCGGACGTCATTATTCTGAAATTCCTGAAAATGTTTCAGGAAATATAGCGGTTTTCTCGAAGGATCGGGTTGCCTACGATGGCACGCATGGAGGTTGCGCCGCAGCCTGCCGGATTCCCCTGAAAGGAGTATCGAGATGAAAGCCGTTGGATTGACCCGTTATCTGCCGATCGACGACCCGCAAGCGTTGCTCGACGTCGAACTGCCGCAGCCCGTGCCGGGCCCGCGCGATCTGCTCGTGAAGGTCGAGGCGATTTCCGTGAACCCGGTCGACACCAAGGTGCGTGCGCCGAAGCCGCAGGTCGAGGAGACGCCGCGCGTGCTCGGCTGGGATGCGGCCGGCACGGTCGTCGCGGTCGGCGCCGACGTCACGCTGTTCCGGCCCGGCGACGAGGTGTTCTACGCGGGCAGCATCACGCGGCCCGGCGCGAACAGCGAATTCCATGCGGTCGACGAGCGGATCGCCGCGTTGAAGCCGCGCACGCTCGACTTCGCGGCCGCCGCCGCGCTGCCGCTCACCGCGCTGACCGCGTGGGAAGCGCTGTTCGACCGGTTGCGCGTGTCGCCGCAGGGTGCGGATGCCGGCAAGTCGGTGCTGATCATCGGCGGCGCGGGCGGCGTGGGCTCGATCGCGATCCAGCTCGCGAAGACGCTCGGCAAGCTGAAAGTGATCGCGACCGCGTCGCGGCCGGCGTCGGCCGAATGGGTGCGCGCGCTCGGCGCGGATGCGGTGGTCGACCATTTCGGCGACCTGCCTGCGCAGTTGCGCGAGGCCGGCCATCCGAGCGTCGACTACGTGCTGATCTTCAACGATACCGACCATCATTTCCCGGCCGCCGCGGAAGTTATCCGGCCGCAGGGCGGCATTTGCACGATCGTCGAGAACGCGAAGCCGGTGCCGGTCGAATTGCTGAAGGCGAAGAGCGCGGCGTTTCACTGGGAGTTCATGTTCACGCGTGCGATGTTCGAGACGCCGGACATGATCGAGCAGCACAAGATCCTCGGCGAAGTGGCGCGGCTCGTCGACGCCGGCACGCTGCGCACGACGCTCGGCGAGCAACTCGGCACGATCAACGCGGCGAACGTGCGGCGCGCGCATCAGATGCTCGAGGGCGGGCGCGCGATCGGCAAGCTGGTGCTCAGCGGTTTCTGAGCGGGAGTGCGTAAGGTTGCGGCGCCGCGAACGCAAGCGGGGTAACACCCGATGCGTTTGCGGCGCATTGCACCGCGCTTGGCGGTAGACTGGCAGCGCATCATGCATCGAAAACCGCGCGGCACGCGCGTGCCGCCGCATTACAAGGAGGTCAGCATGAGCCAACGCAGCTTGTCAGTCGCCGCATCGTGGTCGGTCGTGTTCTCGGCGGCGTGCGTCAGCGCGAGCGTATTCGCGGCGCCGCCGGTCAAGGGCAGCCTGAAGGGCGGCGGGACGGGACAGCTCGAATACACCGTCAAGGTCGACTCGAAGACCTTCGGCAATACGCAGGAGACCCGCAAGATCCGCTCGGGCGAGACGGACGATTTCAACTGGAAGTCGGTGCCGCCGAGCGGCGCGGTCGCGATGCCGGACGGCTGCCCGAACGCCGACAACCTGCCGCGCGACGCGAACGGCGCGATGGTGCGGCAGACCCAGGTGCGGCTCGCACCGTCGGTCGACGCCAAGGGTGTCGCCAACGTGCAGTTGAGCTTCCAGGCGGCCGCGCCGAAGGGCACGCGCGGCGTGACGGCCGGGGGCAAGTCGCTGCAGTGTCCGGACGTCGTGTCGGTAAGCCAGGTGAAGTGGGTGTCGATTCCGACCAACGGCGGCTCGAAATCCGTGTCGATGAGCGACGGCACCCGGGTGACGGTGTCGATCAAGCATTGAGCGGCGCGCGCGGGCCGGCGTTTCGTTCGGTGCGTGCGCAACCGGTTTGATGGCCGGAGCGAGCAGGGCGGCACGCGAGCAGCGCGTGCCGTGCCGCCGTTGCAATGCGTGCCGCTGCCTGCTTCGCGGTACGGTGCCACGACCGTGCAACGGCGCTGCGCGATGTCATGCGGATGTCACGTCATGCGCGCCCGCATTCTGTCCTCCCGATCATCACGTTCCGATGAAACGTCGCAGGCGCGTGCTGACCGCGCAGCGCGCCGCCGCGCGTCACCGCGTGCGCTCTTCGAGCCGCGAAGCGAGGAAGCGGTGATCGGCCGAGAACAGCCGGCGATAGGTCATCAGCACCGCGCCCACGGTGCCGAGCGCGGACGCCGCGGCGATCAGGAACATGATCACGATCTGGTAACGCACGGCCTGCAGCGGCGACTGGCCGGCCAGCACCTGGCCCGTCATCATCCCCGGCAGGCTCACGACGCCGACCACCGCCATCTGGTTCAGCGTCGGCAGCATGCCGGCGCGCACGGCCTGCCGCGCGGCGTCCTGCGCGGCCTCCCAGCGCGTCGCGCCGAGCGCCAGCGCGGTTTCGACACGATCGCGGCGCGCCGTGAGCTCTTCCATCATCCGCTCGACGCCGAGCGATACGCCGGTCAGCGTATTGCCGAGAATCATCCCGAGGATCGGGATCGCGTATTGCGGCGCGAACCACGGATGGATGCGGATCACGACGAACAGACCGACCGCCGCGACGAACCAGCTGCTGAACCAGATCGACGCGATGCTGTCGACGCGCTGGCCGCGATACGTGCGCTTGCCGCGCCCCGCGCCGGCGAAACCGGCGATCAGCGTCATCAGCGCGGTGAGCGGCAGCACGACGTACCAGTGCGGATGGCCGAACACCCAGCCGAGCACGTAGCCGATCGCGAGCAACTGCACGACGGTGCGCACCGCCGCGAGCGCGAGCTTGCGGCCGAGGCCGAGCGACAGCGCCGCGGAGATCGCCCCGTTGACGGCGACGAGCGCGGCGGCGATGCCGACATCGACGAGGCTCAGGTCCTGCAGTGCCGGGCTCATTGCGCAGCCTCCGTCGGGTGGGCCGCGTGCAGGACGCCGGCCTGCATCACGAGCCGCATCGTGGCGATCCGCGCGGCCTGGGCCGGATCGTGCGAGATCCACATGTAGGCGCGCGCATCGGGCGCCGCGTCGAACCACGCACCGATGAGCGCTTCGATCGCGCGCGCCGATTCGGGATCGAGGGCGGAGGTCGGCTCGTCGAGCAGCAGCACGTCGGGATCGAGTTGCAGCACGCGCAGCAGCGCGGTGATCTGCGCTTCGCCGCCGGACAGGTCGCTCGCGCGCTTGTCGAGAAAATCGGCGCCGCGGCCGGCCTGCGCGGCGAGCGCTTCGGCGCGGGCGCGGTCGAACGCGACGTCGCGATAGATCGCGAGCGAGTACGGGTAGCGCAACTGCGCTTCGACCGTGCCGTCCATCTGCGCGGGGCGCTGGCGGACATACGCGACGCTGCGCCGGTAGCGCGGAATCGCGCTGCGCCGGACCCGCCGGCCGCGCCACAGGAGGCGGCCGCCGTCGAGCGGATCGAGCAGCGCGAGCGCGCGCAGCAGCACGCTCTTGCCCGACCCGGATGGCCCGGTGATAGCAATTCGCGATCCCGCGGCGAGACTGAAATCGGTCGGGGCGAGCAGCGTCTTGCCGCTGCTGGCGTCGCGCCGCGTGATGTGCTGCGCGTCGATGAGGCCGGTGGGGGAGGTCATGTCAAAAATGAAAAAAAGCGTTAATGGCGCCAAAAGGCCGCCATGTCGTGCGCCATAATACCGATTGAAAAGCCGCAGTTGTCGTGCGCCGTTCGTCCACGCAAGCGGCCCGGCATGGCGCGGCAACGCTTCAGAACAACAACGGAACCGCCATGACGCTAACCCGAGCCATCGGCAAATCGGCTGCATGGATCGTCGGTATCGTCGCGGTGCTCATCGCGGCGGCCGGCATCTTTATCTTCACGTTCGACTGGAACCGCGCGAAACCGTGGGTCAACGAACAGGTGAGTACCGCGCTCGGCCGCCCGTTCGCGATCAACGGGGATCTCAGGGTCGGCTGGCGTCGTCCCGATGGCGAGACCGGCTGGCGTGCATGGGTGCCCTGGCCGAGTTTCTCCGCCACGCAACTCGAGATCGGCAATCCCGACTGGGCGCAGGCGCCCAAGTTCGTCACGCTCGATGCCGCGCACTTCGATCTCGCGCTCCTGCCGCTGCTGGCGCATGAAATCGTCATCCCGTCGATCGACGTCGTGAATCCTGCCGTCGATCTCGAACGGCGCGCGGACGGCAGCAATACGTGGACCTTCCAGTTCAAGCAATCGTCGCAGCCTTCGCGGTGGAAGGTGCGGCTCGACAGCTTCGGTTTCGCGAAGGGCACCGTCACGTATCGCGATGCGATCACGAAGGCCGACCTGGCCGTCGCGATCGATACGCTCGGGCAGCCGATCCCGCTCGGCGACGTGCTGAAGGAGCAGGAGCAGACGTCGCGTGCGGCGTCGGCGCAGCGCGTCGGCAAGCATGGCGCCGCGCAACTGGGCGCGAAGGCCGATGCGCAAGCCGCGTCGGGGGCGTCGGGCGCGTCGGGGGCGAGTGCGGCCGCGGCCTCGGGTGCGTCGGCTGCGAGCGGCGTTGCTTCGGCTGCTTCAGCTTCGTCCGGTGCATCCGCTTCGTCCGCGCCTTCCGCGCCGGCGGCCGCTGCCGCGTCCGGCGCGAGCGGGGCCGCGGCGCCCGCGAAGCCGTCCGGCCCCACCTATGCATTCGGGCTGAAGGTCGACGGCCGCTACAAGAACGTGCCGATCAGCGGCACCGGCAAGGTCGGCGGCGTGCTCGCGATCCAGGATACGTCGCAGCCGTTCCCGCTGCAGGCCGACGTGAAGGCCGGCGATACGCGGCTCGCGATCGTCGGCACGCTGACCGATCCTAGGCATCTCGCGGCGCTCGACCTGCGGCTGTGGCTGCAGGGCACGTCGATGTCGCACCTTTACCAGCTCACCGGCATCACGCTGCCCGATACGCCGCCTTACGCGACCGAAGGGCGCCTGATCGGCAACTTCAAGCCGAACGCGAGCACCTTCCGCTACGAGAACTTCAACGGTCGCGTTGGCGGTAGCGATCTCGGCGGCACGCTCACCTGGGCGCAGCGCGAGCCGCGGCCGAAGCTGTCGGGTGAACTCGTGTCGAACCTGCTGCAGTTCTCCGACCTCGCGCCGGTGATCGGCGCCGACTCGGCCGCGAGCAAGAAGAAGCGCGGCGACACGACGCGCCAGCCGCCCGACCGCGTGCTGCCGGTCGCGGCGTTCCGCACCGAACGGTGGAGCGCGATCGATGCGGACGTGAAGTTCACCGGCCGCAAGCTGATCAAGAGCGCGGACCTGCCGATCACGAACCTGTACACGCACATTCTGATGCAGGACGGCGTGCTGACGCTGGAGCCGCTGCAGTTCGGCGTCGCGGGCGGCACGCTCGCGACGAATGCGCATCTCGACGGCAGCCGCACGCCGCTCAAGGGCCGTTTCACACTGGCCGCACGGCATCTGAAGCTCAAGCAGCTGTTCCCGACGCAGAAGGTGATGCAGACGGCGTTCGGCGAAATCAACGGCGACGCGTCGCTGTCGGCAACGGGCAATTCGCCGGCCGCGCTCGCGGCGACGTCGACCGGCGAAGTGAAGGCGCTCATCACCAACGGCCGCATCAGCCGCCTGCTGATGGAGGCCGCGGGGTTGAACGTCGCGAACGTCGTCTACGAGAAGCTGTTCGGCAACCGCGACGTCAACATCAATTGCGCGGCGATCGATTTCGTCGCGACCGACGGCATGCTCGACCCGAAGGTCTTCGCGCTCGATACCGACGATGCGCTCATCAACGTCGACGGCCCGATCAACCTGCGCGACGAATCGCTCGACCTGAAGATCCATCCGCACACGAAGGGCTTCCGGATCTTCTCGCTGCGCTCGCCGTTATATGCGAAGGGCACGTTCAAGAACCCGAAGGTCGGCGTCGATGCGGGCGCGCTCGCGCTGCGCGCCGGCGCGATGGTCGGGCTCGGGCTGATCAACCCGTTCGCGGCGCTGATCCCGCTGATCGCGCCGAGCAACAACCGCGACGTGCCGTGCTCGGAACTGTTCGGGCAGATGAAGGCGCAGGCGGCGCAGAAAGCGGCCAAGAAGGCCGGCAAGTGATGCGCGCAGCCGTCGGAACGGCTTGCGCCGCGGTGCGGCGGCTCGGCGTCGTTGCCGCGATCGGCTGAGCGCTGGCCGTGCGGCGCCGCCGAGGCGCTCAGCGGCGAGCGCGCGCCCAGACGATCACCGGTTCGACCTCCCAGCCGGCGATCCGCACCGGTCCGGCGGTGCCGAGCTGCAGCCGGTCGCCGTCCAGGCTGACGACACGCTGCTGGACGTTGCCGATCCAGTTCGGATACAGGCTGACGTCCATTTCATGGGTCAACGTGCCGTCGTCGTCGACGTTGAAGGGGCCCGAATACGCGATGTAGCCGCGGGCCGCGGCCGCACGCTCCTCGACG
>NZ_JACFYV010000297.1:0-6753 GCF_016759955.1 Burkholderia sp. KCJ3K979 | reverse complement strand
TTTGCGCGAGGACTCAAAAGGCTGCGCTTGCAAGCGCAGTCGGGGTCGCGCATGTGTGACCGAGTCCTCTCCTGGGCACCATCTGTTTTCTAAAAAGGTCGGCTTCTAGCCGGCCTTTTTTCATTTCCGGCCCCGGAATCGGACATGCTCGCGGAATTTCCGTATCGCGATCTATCCCCCTCTCATCGCCCCGCCCCGCAGTGCTTCGATCGGTTCAGCACCCTCATTCCTTCACTTCACTCCGCTCCGCACGAATCTCCCGTCGTAGAAAAACCGGGATTTCCCTAGGCTGACAGGCCGTCGCTCACGCGGTTAAATAAATCAACGTGATTTATTTAATGCGCCGCCGAACGGCGCACCATGGAAGGAGACACCATGAGAAGCCCGCACTTCGGCCAGGGAAGCAATTCGGCCAACGTGCGCCGTTACAACGAGCGCCTGCTGCTGAAGACGCTGCGCCGCGCCGGCAGCGCATCGAAGGCCGACCTCGCCCGTCTCGCGAACATGACGGGTACGGCGGTCGGCAGCATCATCGGGTCGCTCGCCGACGCGAAGCTGATCGAATTCGCGGGCCGCACCGAAGGCCAGCGCGGCCAGCCCGCATCGCTGATCCGCGTCGATCCGCGCGGCGCGTTCGGCATCGGCGTCCATCTCGACCGGATGCGCATCGAGACGGCGCTCGTCAACTTCGCGGGCGACGTGCTCGGCCGCCGCTCGCACGACACGCTGCTTCCCCCGCCCGCCGACGTGCTCGAGATCGTGCGTCACGATATCGACGCGATGCAGGCCCTCCTCCCCGACCATGAACGCGCGCGCCTGACCGGCGTCGGCGTCGCGCAGCCGTACAACCTCGGCGCGTGGATGCGCGAGCTCGGCCTCGCACCCGACACGTTCCGCGCGTGGGAAGACGTCGATTTCGCCGCCGACCTCGGCCGCACGCTGTCGCTGCCCGTATTCGGCGAGAACGACGGCAACGCGGCCGCGATCGCCGAACTGTTCTACGGATACGGCCGGCAGTGCGACGACTTCGTCTACCTGTTCATCGGGCCGGCGATCGGCGGCGGCATCGCGATCGACGGCGACTGCCTGCGCGGCGTGACCGGCAATGCCGGCGACATCGCGGTGATTCCGGTGCCGCCGAGCCGGCTGGCCTCCGCGCCGCCGCCGCGCGGCCCGTGGGACATCCTGCTCGCACGCGCCTCGCTGCATGCGCTCGTGCGCCATCTGCGCCATCACGGCGAGACGGTCGAGAACCGCGCCGATCTCGAAGCCTGCATCGCCCGCGGCCTGCCGGCCGTCGACGAATGGATCGACGACTGCGTCGACGCGCTCGCGCCGGCGCTGCGCGCGGTGCTGTGCGTGATCGACGCGCCGGTGGTCGTGCTCGACGCCGACACCGACGCGGGCCTGCTCGACGCGGTCACGACCCGCCTGCGCGCGGCGCTCGTGGCCACCGCGCCCGAGGCCCGCGGCACGCCCGTGCTCGTGCGCGGCACGTTCGGCGCCGACGCAGGCGCGATCGGCGCCGCCACGCTGCCGATGTTTTTCAACTTCTCCCCGCGGGCCGGCATCCTCAAGGGCGCCCGCACCGATTCGCAGGAGGTCCACCATGTCGCGTTCTGAGTCGCCCCGCCCGCTGCTCGAGATGCGCGGGATCAGCAAGACGTTCCCGGCCGTACGCGCACTCGACAACGTCAGCCTGACCGTCTATCCGGGCGAGATCCATTCGCTGATGGGCGAGAACGGCGCGGGCAAATCGACGCTGATGAAGATCCTGTCGGGCGCCTACCGCGCCGACGCCGGCGGCGAGATCCTGATCGACGGCCAACGCATCGAGATCGACGGCCCGCTCGCCGCACGCGATGCCGGCGTCGCGGTGATCTACCAGGAGCTGTGCCTGTCGCCGAACCTGACCGTCGCGGAAAACATCTACGTCGGCCGCGAACTGCGCCGCGGCAACCGGCGCTGGGGCACGATCGACCGCGCGGCGATGGCGCGCGGCTGCCAGGACGTGCTCGCGCGCCTGGGTGCCCCGTTCGGGCCCGACACGCTCGTCGACACGCTGTCGATCGCCGAACAGCAGCTCGTCGAAATCGCGCGCGCCGTGCATACCCGCGCCCGCATCCTCGTGATGGACGAGCCGACCACGCCGCTGTCGTCGCGCGAAACCGAACACCTGTTCCGCCTGATCCGCCAGTTGCGCGAGGAAGGCCTCGCGATCATCTACATCAGCCACCGGATGGCGGAGATCTACGAGCTGTCCGACCGCGTGTCGGTGCTGCGCGACGGCGCGTACGTCGGCACGCTGGAGCGCGCGTCGCTGTCGGCCGAGCGGCTCGTCGCGATGATGGTCGGTCGCGACATCTCCGGTTTCTACAAGAAGGAACACGGGCCGTACGACCCCGGCCACCTGCTGCTGTCAGTCCGCGACATCGCCGACGGCACGCGCGTGCGCGGCTGCAGCCTCGACCTGCATGCCGGCGAAGTGCTCGGCATCGCGGGGCTCGTCGGCGCGGGCCGCACCGAGCTCGCACGGCTGATCTTCGGCGCCGAGCCGCGCGTGCGCGGCGACGTGAAGCTCGGCGAGCGCACGTTCGGCGCGCACTCGCCGCGCGACGCGATCGACGCGGGCCTCGTCTACCTGACCGAAGACCGCAAGCGCCAGGGCCTGTTCCTCGACATGAGCGTGCGCGACAACATCAACATCTCGGTGTGCAACCGCGATGCGCGGCTCGGTGCGCTCGACCTCGCGCGCGGCGCCGAACGGGCGCGCGACGCCATCGCGTCACTGTCGATCCGGGTGCCGCACGCGAACGTCAACGTCGGCGCGCTGTCCGGCGGCAACCAGCAGAAAGTGCTGCTGTCGCGCCTGCTCGAGACGAAGCCGCGCGTGCTGATCCTCGACGAACCGACACGCGGCGTCGACATCGGCGCGAAATCCGAGATCTACCGGATCATCAACGAACTGGCCCGTGCCGGCGTGGGCGTAATCGTGATCTCGAGCGAACTGCCGGAAATCATCGGCGTCGCCGACCGCGTGCTCGTGATGCGCGAAGGCGAGATCGCAGGCGAACTCGGCGGACACACGCATACGCCGATCACGCAGGAAGCGATCATCGCGCTCGCCACCGGCTCGCAGGCCGAACTGGCCGACGCGCACTGAGCGCCGCCCCTTTTCATTTCACTCTCACTTTCAGGTTACCGAAATGATCAACCCGACCAAGCAGCGGAACCTCGCTTCCGCGACCGCCCATCCGGTCGCCAACCGCACACCCCTGATGCGCGGCGCCGATCATCGCGCCCGCATGCAATCGCTGATCCGCACGGCCGGCATGCTGCCGGTGCTGCTGGTCCTGTGCGTCGGCTTCGGCTTCCTGACCGATGGCTTCTTCACGCTGCAGAACCTGTCGATCGTCACGCAGCAGGCATCGATCAACATCGTGCTCGCCGCCGGCATGACGTTCGTGATCCTGACGGGCGGCATCGACCTGTCGGTCGGCTCGGTGCTCGCCGCCGCGGCCGTCGCGGCGCTCATCGCGTCGACCATTCCCGGCTGGGGCTGGCTCGGCGTGCCGTTCGCGCTCGTCGTCGGCCTCGTGTTCGGCGCGATCAACGGCGGGCTGATCTCGTTCCTGCGCCTGCCGCCGTTCATCGTCACGCTCGGCGCAATGACTGCCGTGCGCGGCGTCGCACGCCTGATCGGCAACGACACGACCGTGTTCAACCCGCAACTGCCGTTCGCGTTCATCGGCAACGGCTCGATCCTCGGCGTGCCGTGGCTCGTCGTGATCGCGTGCGCGGTGATCGCGATCTCGTGGTTCATCCTGCGCCGCACGGTGCTCGGGATGCGGATCTATTCGGTCGGCGGCAACCCGGAAGCCGCGCGTCTGTCGGGCATCAACGTACGGGCGATCCAGATGTTCGTGTATGCGGCGTCGGGCCTGCTCGCCGGCCTCGGCGCGGTGATGTCGGCCGCACGCCTGTATGCGGCCAACGGCCTGCAGCTCGGCCAGTCGTACGAGCTCGACGCGATCGCCGCGGTGATCCTCGGCGGCACGAGCTTCGTCGGCGGCGTCGGCTCGATCGTCGGCACGCTGATCGGCGCGCTGATCATCGCGGTGCTGACCAACGGGCTCGTGCTGCTCGGCGTGTCCGATATCTGGCAATACATCATCAAGGGGCTGGTGATCATCGGCGCGGTCGCGCTCGACCGCTATCGCCAGCGCGACTCGGCCCGTACCTGACTCCCTTCCCTCATCGTTCAACCATCGGCGCGCAGGCAGGTCCTCCTGCGCGCGTTCACCAACAGACCTCACGGAGACACAACGACATGTTCAAGCACACCGCCGCCCTGACCGCCGTCGCCTGCGCACTCGCCTTCGGCGCTGCCGCCGCCCATGCAGCCGACAAGCCGCTGAAATCGATCGGCGTCACGGTCGGCTCGCTCGGCAACCCGTACTTCGTCACGATCGTGAAAGGCGCCGAAGCGCGCGCGAAGCAGCTCAACCCGAATGCGAAAGTCACGGCCGTCTCGGCCGACTACGACCTGAACAAGCAGTTCACGCAGATCGACAACTTCATCTCCGCGCACGTCGACATGATCCTGCTCAACGCGACCGACCCGAAGGCGATCGAGCCGGCGGTGAAGAAGGCGCAGGCGGCCGGCATCACGGTCGTCGCGGTGGACGTCGCGGCGGCCGGCGCGAACGCGACCGTGCAGACCAACAACGTGAAGGCCGGCGAACTCGCGTGCGACTACCTCGCGAAGAAGCTGAACGGCAAGGGCAACGTGATCATCGAGAACGGCCCGCAGGTGTCGGCCGTGATCGATCGCGTGAACGGCTGCAAGGCCGTGCTCGCGAAAAACACCGGCATCAAGCTGCTGTCGAGCGACCAGGACGGCAAGGGCTCCCGCGAAGGCGGGATGAACGCGATGCAGGGCTACCTGACGCGCTTTCCGAAGCTCGACGGCGTATTCACGATCAACGACCCGCAGGCGATCGGCAGCGATCTCGCGGCGAAACAGCTGAACCGCCCGAACATCGTGATCACGTCGGTCGACGGCGCGCCCGACATCGAGGTCGCACTCAAGTCGAACACGCTCGTGCAAGCGTCGTCGAGCCAGGACCCGTGGGCGATGGCGCAGCAAGCCGTCAACGTCGGCTACGGGATCATGAACGGCCAGAAGCCGGCCAATCCGATGATCCTGATCGAGCCGACGCTGATCACGCGCGACAACGTGAAGACCTACAAGGGCTGGAGCGCCCCGCGCTGATCGCGCCGAGCGCCCTCGAGGCCGGGCAGTGCCGGGCCGCGTCGCCGCGCGCGGCGCCCCGCACTGCCCGGCTGTTCAGATTCAGATCAACCGCTGTACGGCCACGCGCGACGCCGCGGCACAAGGTTTCCACATGACGACGACGTTTCCCCGCCTGATCGTGTTCGGCGAAGCGCTGACCGATTTCATCCGCGACGACGCGCAGCACTGGCACAGCGTCGCCGGCGGCTCGTGCTGGAACGTCGCGCGCGTCGGCGCGCGACTCGGCGTGCCGACGGCCTTCGCCGGCACGGTCAGCCGCGACACCTTCGGCGACGAGCTGATGCGCAAGAGCGCCGACGCGGGGCTCGACATGCGTTTCATCCGGCAGGTCGACCGCGCACCGCTGCTCGCGATGGTCGTCTCGAAGCAGCCGCCCCACTATTTCTTCATCGGCGAAAACAGCGCCGATCTCGCGTTCGATCCGGCCGACTTGCCGGCCGGTGCGTTCGACGCGGCCGACATCGTGCACGTCGGCTCGCTCGGCGTCGTGCGCGAGCCGCTCGCGTCGCGCCTGATCGAACTCACGCAGGCCGCGCGGGCGGCCGGCAAGCGGATCTCGTTCGATCCGAACTTCCGTGCGCCGATGGCCGCGCCGTCGTATCGCGACACACTGCGCCGACTGACCGCGCTCGCCGACTGGATCAAGGTATCCGACGAGGATCTGCGCGGGCTGTTTCCCGAACTCGACGAAGTGGCCGCGCTCGCGCAGTTGCGCGCATGGGCGCCCGACGCGACAATGCTCGTCACGCGCGGCGCAGCCGGCATGCAGCTGCTGCATCGCGATACCGAGCTGTTCCAGCCGGCGTTTCCGGCCGAGGTGGCCGACACGGTCGGCTGCGGCGATGCGAGCATCGGCGGCTGGCTCGCGAGCCAGCTCGCCCGCCCCGAGGCATCGGCCGCCGAGCATCTGCGCTACGCGGCCGCGTGTGCGGCCGTCGCTTGTGAACATGCAGGCGCCTATGCGCCGACGGCCGCGGAAGTAGCCGACATGATCGAACGCACCACCGCCAACGCCGCGCTTTCGCAATAGATGGCGCCGAAGCGCAGCGCCGTCACTCGCTGCCGTTCTGCGGTTTGCCTACCTGCAGCAGTTGCAGGCTCTCGTCGACGCTGAGCTCCGACATCGCGTCGTCGTGCAACGTATCGTCCGCCGCACGGCGCAGCGCATGCAGCGCGTGCGTCTTGAGCCGGACGAGCGCGAGCCGCAGCCCGCGCGCCGCGCATTCGGCCGCGAACGTGCGCAACGATTCGATCGTCGTGCCGTCGACGTCCGGCGTTTCCTCGAGACTCACCATCACGATATGGGTGTCCGGCGCGGCCTTCAACAGCGCCCGCACGCGATTGAGCATCCGGTCTGCATTCGCGAAGAACAGCTGCGCCTCGGGCCGCACGATCAGCACGCCGGGCACCGGCTTCGCATCGGCGTGGCTCGCGAC
>NZ_JACFYV010000296.1:0-6807 GCF_016759955.1 Burkholderia sp. KCJ3K979 | reverse complement strand
TGCGATCGAAGAGGAAGTCGCGTTCCTCGTGATCGCGGGCGACCTGTACGACGGCGACTGGAAGGATCACAACACGGGCATCTTCTTCGGCCAGCAGATGGGGCGGTTGCGCCGGGCCGGCATCCGTGCGTTCGTGCTCGGCGGCAACCACGATGCCGAAAGCGAGATGACGAAGAAGCTGACGCTGCCCGACAACGTCACCGTGTTCGGCCACCGCAAGCCGGAGACCGTCCGCCTGCCGGAATTCGACGTTGCGCTGCACGGGCAGAGCTTCAAGGACAAGGCCGTCGTCGACAACCTCGCGATCGGCTATCCGGACCCGGTGCCCGGGTACTACAACATCGGCGTGCTGCATACGGCGCTCGAAGGGTATGCGGCGCATGCGAACTATGCACCGTGCACGCTGGCCGAACTGCATGCGAAAGGCTACGACTACTGGGCGCTCGGCCACGTGCATGAATTCCAGCAATGGACAGGCCCGTCCACCGTCGTGTTTCCCGGCAATCTGCAGGGACGCCATATCCGCGAGACGGGCCGGCGCGGCGCGGTGCTCGTGACGGTCGAGCAAGGCAAGACGCAGGTCGAGCGCCTGTATCTCGACGTGCTGCGCTGGGAAGCCGTGTCGGTCGACGCGTCCGATTGCGTGTCGGTGGCCGATCTGTCGAGAAAGATCGGCCAGTCGCTGGAGGCGCTGTTGACCGTCGACGGCCACGTGCCGCGCGCGGTGCGCGTCACCGTTACCGGGCGCACCCCCGCGCACGGCCTCTTTTTCGGCCGCGCGCCGCAGTTGCGTGCGGAGGTGCTGAACCAGATCGGCATCATCGGCAATGAGCGGCTGTGGCTCGAGAAGGTCCGGCTCGCGACGTCCGCGGCCGATCATCAGCAGGGTGAGAGCGAGCAACTTGAAGCGCTGGAGGACCTGAAGCAGATCCTGGCCGACGCCGCACACGATCCGGATTTCCTCGCGCTGCTCGAACGCGACCTGAAGCCGTTCGTCGGCAAGGTCCGCAGCGACGTGAAGGAGGAGGTGCCGTTGCTGACGATGGCCCGCGCCGGCGAGCTGACCGCGCTGGTCGAGCAGGTCGGGCCCGCGCTACTCGCGCGGCTGGCGAGGGGGGAGTAAGCGATGCGCATCAGTCAGCTCGATCTGATCAAGTACGGCAAGTTCACCGACGAGACGCTGCGGTTCCCGTCGGCCGGCGAGGATTTTCATGTGATCGTCGGGCCGAACGAGGCCGGCAAGTCGACGATCCGCACGGCCGTGTCCGAATTGCTGTTCGGGATGAAGCTGCAGACGCCGCTCGATTTCCTGCACAGCACGCCCGAGTTGCGGATCGGCGGCGTGCTGGAGAGCGGCACGGGCGAATTCGCGTTCCACCGGGCGCGCGGGCGCAGCCCGTTGCGCACGCCCGCCGACGACAAGCTGCCCGACGACTATCTGGCAACCATCCTCGACGGCGCGACGCGCGAGTTCTTCGAGCAGATGTTCGGGCTCGATCACGGGCGGCTGGTCGATGGCGGCCGCAGCATTCTCGACGCATCGGACAAGCTCGGCCAGGTGCTGTTCGAATCGGCTGCCGGGGTCGGCAGCCTGGGGCCGGTGCGCGAGGAACTCGACGCGCGCGCGCTCGAATTGTGGGCGCCGCGTCGCAGCGGCAGCGCGTTCGCGCTGGCCGAAACGGCATTCAACGAAGCCGTCACCGAACTGAAGACGGTCCAGGTGCGTACGCGCGACTGGGTCGATCGCAAGGACGCGCGCGAAGCGGTCGAGCAGCAGATCGAGCAGGCGCGCGCGGAACAGCGCCGGCTCGAAGCGCTGCGCTCGAAGCTCGAACGCGTGCGGCGGCTTGCGCCGTACCTGAAGGAACTGACGGTCAAGGACGCGGCGCTGGCCGAACTGGGCGCGGTCGTCGAGTTGCCGCCGACCGCGTACGCGGATCTGCTGAAGGCGCAGGGCGATCTCGCGGCCGAACAGAAGGTACTCGAGGAGCGGTGTGCCGATCTGTTCGCGAAGCGGCAGGCGCGCGATGCGATCGCCGCGGACGCCGACACGCTGGCGCTCGAAGCCGATATCGAAGCGCTCGATCGGCTGCGCGGCGCATGCATGAATCACGCGCAGGATCTGCTGCTGCTCGGCGCGGACGTCGAGCGGCACCTGGTAGCCGCGTCGTCGGCGGCCGCGCAGCTCGGCTGGCCGACGGACGAAGCGTCGCTGCGCGCCGTGTTGCCGACGGCGCTGTCGTTGAAGACGGTCGCGAACCTGCTGCGTGAGCACGGCCTGCTGCACCAGGCGCTTGCCGGCGCACGCGAATCGCTCGACGAGCGCACGCGCGAGCTGGCGCAGGTCCGCGAACAACAGGCGCGCCTGTCGACCGTCGACGTGCCGGAAGCGTTGCGCGCGGCGCTGGCCGATGCGCAAGGCTTTCGCAACAGCGGCGCGCGCGAGCAGGCGCTGGCGCACGAAATCGCGGCGGCCGAACGCACGCTGTCCGGCGCGCTCGACGCGCTCGGCCAGTGGCGCATGCCGGTCGATGCGCTGCGTGCGCTCGACGTGCCGTCGGCCGCGCGGCTCGGTGCGCTGCTCAAGGAAGACAGCGAGCGTGCCAGCGCGGCCGCTGCCGCGCGCGACGCGCGGGATGGCGCACTCGAAGAGCTCGAGCGGCTCGAACTGCAGGAGAAGCATTTCGCGGAGAACCACAAGGTCGTCACGACCGCCGACGTGCTGGCGGCGCGTGCGCGGCGCGACGGCGCGTGGGGCGAGATTCGCAGCGGCGCCGTCGATCTCGCCACGGGCGCACCGGCGCTCGACGACGCGATTCGCCTCGCCGACGAACTCGTCGATGCGCAGCTCGGCGCGACCCAGGCCGCGGCGACGCTGCAATCGCTGCGTCAACAGGTCGAATCCGCGCGTGCAGGCGTGACGCGCCGACAAGCCGCGCTGGACGAACGCGAGCGCGAGCTCGCCGCCCATCGCGACGCGTGGGCTGCGCTCGCGACGGCGGCCGCGGTGCCCGGCATGCCGCTGGCGGCGATGGGCGACTGGCTCGCGAAGCGCGACACGGTGTTCGCCGCGCAGGCCGATCTCGATCGTCTGCGCCGCGAATTCGACACGATGCGGGCTACGCGGGCCGGCGCGGAAGCCGCGTTGCGGGCGGCGCTGCTGACGGTATCGCGAGGCGGCGAGGCGGACGGGTTGGCCGCGCTCGTCGCCGTCGCCGAGACGTTTGTCCAGTCGGCCGAGAAAGCGGCCGCACAGAAGGACAGTCTCGACGATCGTGCTCGCGAAGCCGAACGCGGCTGCGCGACCGCGCAGTCGCGGGCCGATCATGCGCAAACGGCTTACGACGCGTGGCAAGCGCAATGGCGCGACGCGCTGGCCGACGCGAAACTGCCCGCGAGCGCGACGACGCTGGCCGCGGCGGAAGGCGCGCTCGGGCTTGCGAATACGGTGACGGCCGAACTGGCCGAGGCCGACGCGCCACGCAACCGGATTGCGACGATCCGCGCGGAGCTGAACGCGCTCGAGGCCGGCGCGCGGCGGCTTGCCGAAGCGCTCGCGCCGGAATGGCTGGCGAGCGGCGACTGGCTGGACGTGGCGCGCCGGCTGACGATGCGTCTCGCGGCCGCCCGGGAAATCGCCCGAGCGATCGATCGTGCCGACGAGGCCGTGCGGCACGCCGACGGCAAGGTCGCGGACGCGGCTGCCGCAGTGGCCGGCGCCGACGCGCGCATCCAGCCGCTGCTGCAACTGGCCGGCGTCGCGTCGATCGACGCGGCGCTGCCGCTGGCCGAGCGCTCGGATCGGCAGCGCCAGCTTCGACAGGCGGTCGACGCCGCGCACGAGGCGCTGGTGCGCGACGGCGACGGGCTGTCCCGGTCCGCCGTCGAGGCCGAGGTGGCGGAACAGGACATCGCCGACGTGCCGGCGCAGCTCGAAGCGGTGAAGCAGTCGCTCGCCGATATCGGCAAGCGGCTGAACGAGCTGTCGCAGCAGCAGGTCGTGGCCGACCAGGCGTTCGGCGCGATCGACGGCCAGGCGAACGCGGCCGTCGCCGAGGCGAAACGGCAGGAGGCGCTGGCGGCGATGGGCGACGCGGCCGAGCAGTATCTGGAGGCGGCCACCGCGAGCCGCTTGCTGAAGTGGGCGACGGATCGCTACCGCGACCAGAAGCAGGGGCCGATGCTGCGGCGCGCGGGCGAGATTTTCGCCGGGCTCACGCTGGGCGAATTCGCGAAGCTGACCGTCGACACCGAACGGACGCCGCCCGCGCTGTATGCGCGGCGCACGAGGGGAAAGTCGGTCGAGGTCGCGGGGCTCAGCGAAGGGACCCGCGATCAGCTGTTCCTCGCGCTGCGGATCGCGGCGCTGGAGTTGCAGCTCGGCAGCCGCACGGCGCTGCCGTTCGTCGCCGACGACCTGTTCATCAATTTCGACGATGCGCGCGCGAAGGCCGGGCTCGATGCGTTGCGCGATCTGTCGACGCGCACGCAGGTGCTGTTCCTGACGCACCACGACCACCTGCTGCCGCTCGTGAGGGATGTATTCGGCGCGCGGGTCAACGTGGTCGAGTTGCAGCGCGCGCCGGCCGGCGCGTGACACGGGGTACGCCGGGATGCCGGCGCACGGGAAGGGTCATCGCGTACAGGTAGTATGAGCAGTTCCGAAACGCACGCGGCCGGTTCGACGGCCGCGGGTCTGGCCACACGAGGGGGGAATATGAAGAAGCTGGTAGCCGCGATTGCGTTCGCGGCGGACAAGCATCGCAATCAGCGGCGCAAGGATGAAGAGGCGTCGCCGTACATCAATCATCCGATCGCGCTCGCCGACGTGCTGGCCAACGAGGCCGGCGTCGAGGACGAACGCGTGATCGTCGCGGCCGTGTTGCACGACACGGTCGAGGATACGGAGACGACCGAGCAGGAGTTGCTGCGGCTGTTCGGCAAGGACGTGGCGGACATCGTGATGGAAGTCACCGACGACAAGTCGCTGCCGAAGGAGGAGCGCAAGCGTCTGCAGGTCGAGCACGCGGCCACCATCAGCCGGCGCGCGAAGCTCGTGAAGCTGGCCGACAAGATCTGCAACCTGCGCGACATCGCCCGGCATCCGCCCGCGGACTGGCCGCTCGAACGCAAGCAGGCGTACTTCGACTGGGCGAAGTCGGTCGTCGACCCGATGCGCGGCGTCCATCCCGGTCTCGAGGCGATCTTCGACACCGCGTACGCCGCGCGGCCGGCGGACTGACGCACGCGCATGTGCTCGGCCCGATTCGCCGCACGACAACCCGCTGCCGTGGCGGGTGTCGACGTCGGCGGCGACAGGAAGCTGTGCGATCTCGTGATCCTGCGTGGCTCGACGGTCGTCTGCCGGGAAGCGCGGATCGCGCCCGAGTCGCTGCCCGCACTGTGTCTCTCCCATGATGTCGTCGCCGTCGGCGTCGACGCACCGAGCCTGTGGTGGACCGGGAGCGGCCGCCGCGCGGCCGAGCAGGCGCTCGCGCGCGAACGGATCTCGTGCTTCCCGACCCCGTCGCGGGAGCAGGCCGTCGCGAGCACGTCGGGCTTCTTCGACTGGATGTTCATGGGGGAGCGCGTCTACCGCGCGCTCGCGGACGCTTATCCGTTATTGACCGACGCGCACTACGCGGGTGGGCGGGCGAGTTTCGAAACCTATCCTTATGCGATTACCTGCGCGATGCTGGGCAAGGCCGTGGCGTCGGCGAAGCAGAAGCGCAACCAGCGCCGGCAACTGTTGGAGCGGCTGGGCATCGACGTATCGACGCTGCGCTCCGTCGATGCGCGCGATGCGACCCTGTGCGCATTGACGGCGCAATACGTAATCGACGGGAACGCGCATGCGTACGGCGATGCGGCGGGCGGATACATCCGCGTGCCGATGATGCGCGAGACGATCGTGCTGGATGCGTCGTAGCGGCGACGTGCGGCTCCGCGCGGGGTGACGGTCGCACACGGTGGTCGCTTCGTGCGGGAATCGGCGGCAGGCCCTGCGATGCAGGGGAAGCAGCTAACGGTTGTCGGTGGGCACGACGTGAGTCCGGTGCACCGCGCGGTTCCGGTCGAGCCGGTTCAATCCTCGAGGATGGATGTCGGCACGCTGGACAGGTCGCAGGCTTGTGCTTGCTCGAAGTAGCTGTCCGCATCGTCGATCATCACGATCGCGACGTCGATCAACTCGTCCAGCCGTTGCAGCAGCGATTCCCGCCACTCGATGTCTTCGTCGCGCTCGGGCGTCTTGTCCAGTTGCTCGATGATCGAGTCGGCCGTCTGCAGGAATGGAATTGCTTGCTGATAGTTTTCGATCGAGACCAGCGCCGCATTGCGTGCGCCGACGAGCCGCTCGCGATGCGTGTCCGCCAGTTCGGATTCGCCGCTGATGCGCGGCAACATGTCCGAGATGCGTTGCAGAAGCGGCGGCACCTGTTGTTCCAGCAGGATCGCGCGCTCGCGCAGTGCGGCATATTCGTCGCGAAGGTCGGCGTCGCCGGGTTGAGTCGTGCTGTCCATCATCGATATGAGTGCGTGGTTCGGTCGCGGCATGATACTCGACCGCGCCGGGTTCCTTGCCGGTTCCGCGCCCTCCTATATATGGGAGGGAAGAGACGTGTTCGTCATATCTTTGGAGGGCGGCGCGTGTTGCGTTTTACCGCCCGTCGAGCGCAAAACCTCCGTGCGCGGCAGCGCACGGAGGCTTTTTCAAACTTTCTTCACAAAGGGCTTGCGTGGACGGGGGCGGGTGCTTAGAATCACGCCTCTTTCGCGCCAACGGAAACGCGGCGCGGAAGGAAGGGA
>NZ_JACFYV010000295.1:0-6810 GCF_016759955.1 Burkholderia sp. KCJ3K979 | reverse complement strand
CCTCGGGGGCCTGGGCGCTGGCGAGGGCCGCGGCGGCGCGGGCGAGCCGTACGCCGAGCGCGGCCGCGAGCGCCTTCTCGTCCGCCGACAGCCCGGCGGGCGCCGAGCGGTCGTGCTGCGCGACGTGCGACGCGCCGTACGGCGTGCCGCCGGTACGCGTCGTGCTCAGGGCGGATTCGGTGTACGGGATTCCGACGATCATCATCCCGTGATGCAGCAGCGGCAGCATCATCGACAGCAGCGTCGACTCCTGGCCGCCGTGCAGGCTGCCCGTCGACGTGAACACGCTCGCCGGCTTGCCGGTGAGCGCGCCCGACAGCCATTGCGGCGTCGTGCCATCGAGGAAATACTTGAGCGACGCGGCCATGTTGCCGAAGCGGGTCGGCGAACCGAGCGCGAGGCCCGCGCATTCCTCGAGGTCGCGCAGTTCCGCGTAGGGCGGACCGTCGGCCGGGATGTCGGGGGCGGTGGCTTCGCAGACGGCCGACACGGGCGGCACGGTGCGGATGCGGGCCTGCATGCCCGGCACGCTGTCGATGCCGTTCGCGATCGCGAGCGCGAGATCGCGCGTGGCGCCGTGACGGCTGTAATAGAGGACGAGGATGTCTTTCATGGGCGACGGAGCCGCGTGCGGCCGCGCGCGTGCCCGGTGCAGTCGGCCCCTGCTGGAATCGAGCGGCTATTATAGGGGCTGAAGCCGTCGCGCTGCGCGGCGGCGGCGCGCCGTGACGCGCGCAGCATCGAGAAGGAGAAGCCGTTTGCCGAAGTTGAGCGTGGATCTCGTCACCATCAAGCGCCTCGCGCAGTTCGCGGCCCGGCGCAGCGCCGAGGATCGCATCCCGCAAGTGGCGGGCAGCCTGACCTTCACGACGCTGCTGGCGCTCGTGCCGCTCCTGACGGTCGCGTTCGCGCTGTTCACCGCGTTCCCGATGTTCGCGTCGTTCCAGATCTCGCTGCAGGGGTTCCTCGCGGATCACCTGATGCCCGCGCAGTTCAACATCCAGATCTTCAAGTACCTGAACCAGTTCGCGTCGAAGGCCAAGGGGCTGACCACGGCGGGCCTGATCGTGCTCGTCGTCACGTCGGTGATGACCATGATGACGATCGAATCGGCGTTCAACCTGATCTGGCGCGTGCGCAAGCCGCGGCCGTTCGCACAGCGCGTGCTCGCGTACTGGGCACTGATCACGCTCGGGCCCTTGCTGTTCGGCGTGAGCCTGTCGATCTCGTCGTACCTGTTCACGCAATCGCTCGCGTTCACCGGCGCGGGGCCGTCCACGTCGATGGTGGAGTGGCTGCTCGCGCTCGCATCGCTGCCGTTGACGGTGCTCGCGTTCACGCTGCTGTACGTGTACCTGCCGAACTGCACGGTCGCATGGCGCGACGCGGTGATCGGCGGGCTGTTCGCGGCCATCGCGTTCGAGCTCGCGAAGCGCGGCTTCGGCTACTACGTGCGGCGCATTCCGACCTATACGGCGGTGTACGGCGCATTCGCGGCGCTGCCGGTGTTCCTGCTGTGGGTGTATTTGAGCTGGTTCATCGCGCTGCTGGGCGCGATGGTGGCATCGGCGCTGCCGGCGATTCGCGTCGGCCAGTTCCACCGCATCCACTATCCGGGCAGCGATCTGCTCGACGCGCTCGAGCTGCTCGCGCGGCTGGCCGAAGCGCGTGCAGCCGGCAAGCGCGGCTATACGGCGCTGCGGCTCGCGACGATGCTGCGCTGCGACATGGAAACCGCGCAGCGATTGCTGACGACGATGGAGGAGCGGGAATGGGTCGCCCGGCTCGACGGCGGAGGGGAAACCACGCCGCGCTACATCCTGCTCGCGAATCCGGCGCAGTTGACGCTCGCGCAACTGTTCGACGTGCTGGTGATCGATCGCACCGAGCTGACCTACCAACTCCAGCGACGCCGCAGCCACGTCGACGGGGCTGCGCTGCTCGACGTGCTGTCGAACGACCGGTTCGACGTGACGCTCGCATCGCTGATCGCCGCGCACCGGCTCGCGGGAGGGCAGCCGGCCGGCAGCGCCGCACCGGCGCCGGGCGTGGCCGACGCGCACGCGCAGCCGCCGCGGCCTGCCTGAAGGCGCGGCCCGCCGGCTACAGCGGGATCTTGCCGGTGCAGATGTCCTTGAACATCACCCAGTCGCCCATCAGGCTGTAGATCGGGTGCCGGAACGTGGCCGGGCGGTTCTTCTCGAAGAAGAAGTGTCCGACCCACGCGAACCCGTAGCCGCAGACGACCGCCGCCGGCAGCCACAGCCAGTGGCCGGTCGCGACCGCCATCGCGACGCAGCCGATCACGCCGAGCGAGCCGATGAAGTGCAGCCGCCGCGACGTCAGGTTCTGGTGCTCGTTCAGGTAATACGGGTAGAAGTCAGCGAAGCTGGCGAATTGCTCCGTATGCGTATGCGCCATGGCCGTCTCCTCGGGCCGCTGTTCATGGGGCCATTGTGCGGCCGGCGGCCCGTGTCCGCAAGCGGTGGCGGGCCGCCGCGCCGGCCCGTGCTTTCCTTTTGACAGGCTTTCCGATAGGATCGAAAGAGATTTTGCATTCAAGCATGAGGGGACTACGATGCGCGTCAGCGATATTCTGAAAGTGAAGGGCAACACGCTGTTTACGGTGACGCCCGATAAGCCGCTGCGCGAAGCGGTCGATACGATGGCCGAACACGACATCGGTTCGCTCGTCGTGATGGAGTACGGCGATCTCGTCGGGATGCTGACGTTTCGCGAGATCATCCTGCGCCTGCACGTGAACGGCGGCGCGATCGGCGACGTGCAGGTGCGCAAGGTGATGGACGAGCCGCTCACGTGCACGCCTGAAACGGACGTCAACGAAGTGCGCCGAATGATGCTCGAGCGTCACGCACGCTACATGCCGGTGCTCGACAAGAAGGTGCTGATGGGCGTCATTTCGTTCTACGACGTCGCGAAGACGGTCGTCGAGGCGCAGAGCTTCGAGAACCGGATGCTGAAGGCGTACATCCGCGACTGGCCGGAATCGGAAGCCGAAGCGCACAAGCCGTGAATCGCGCCGCGCCCGGCACGTCGATGCATGGGCGCCGCCATCCGGCACGCGGCGGCGCAGGCATGTCCTGCGCCGCCGTTTTTTCAACGACAACACGAGGCCCGCGCAGCATCGCCCAGACGATGCGCGCGTATTCCGCATGAGCGATCACACGCAAGCCACTTCGGGGCAGCGCGACGAACGTCGCGCCCACGCATCGCAGTTCGACCTGCTGCGCGAGCGCCGCTTCGCGCCGTTCTTCACGACCCAGTTTCTCGGCGCGCTGAACGACAACGTCTTCAAGATCGGTTTCACGTCGCTCGTCACGTATCACACCGCGCGGTTCTCGGGCGTCGATGCGAAGACGGCCGCGTTCCTGATTTCCGCGATCTTCATCCTGCCGTTCGTGCTGTTCTCGGCCACCTCCGGCCAGATCGCCGACAAATACGACAAGGCGACCCTCACGCGCTTCGTGAAATCGTTCGAGATCGTGCTGATGCTGGTCGGCGCGGCCGGCTTCGTCACGCACAGCGCGACGCTGCTGTATCTGTGCACGTTCATGATGGGGATGCACTCGACGCTGTTCGGGCCCGTCAAGTATTCGTACCTGCCGCAGCATCTCGGCGAACATGAGCTGGTCGGCGGCAACGGGCTCGTCGAGATGGGCACGTTCATCGCGATCCTGATCGGCACGATCATCGGCGGCGCGGCGGCCGGCATCGAAGGCAGCGGCGAGCGCGTGCTTGCGGTGAGCGTCGTCGTCATCGCGCTGGCCGGGCGGCTCGTCGCGCAGCGCGTGCCGCCGACACCCGCGCCGCAGCCTGACCTCGTGATCAACTGGAACCCGGTCAGCGAAACCTGGCGCAACCTCGGCCTCGCGCGCCAGAACCGCACGGTGTTCCTGAGCCTGCTCGGCATTTCGTGGCTGTGGTTCGTCGGCGCGACCTTCCTCACGTCGTTCTTCAATTTCGCGAAGGACGTGCTGTCCGCGAGCCCCGACGTCGTCACGATCCTGCTCGCGACGTTCTCGGTCGGCATCGGCCTCGGCTCGCTGCTGTGCGAGCGGCTGTCGCAGCGGCGCGTCGAGATCGGCCTCGTGCCGCTCGGTTCGATCGGCATCAGCGTGTTCGCGATCGAGCTGTATTTCGCGAGCCATGCGCTGCCGTCGCCCGGCCATCTGCTGTCGGTCGGCGAATTTCTGGCCGGTGCGCGCCACTGGCGCATCCTCGCCGACCTGTTCCTGCTCGCGATGTTCGGCGGCTTCTACAGCGTGCCGCTGTACGCGCTGATCCAGAGCCGCAGCGCGCCGACGCACCGCGCACGGATCATCGCCGCGAACAACATCCTGAACGCGCTGTTCATGATCCTGTCGGCCGTGATGGCGATGGGGCTGACCAAGGCCGGTGTCGACATCCCGGGGCTGTTCCTCGTCACCGCGCTGCTGAACGTCGTGGTCGCGACGTATATCTACCTGCTCGTGCCCGAGTTCCTGCTGCGCTTCGTCGCGTGGGTGCTCGTGCATACCTTCTACCGGATTCGCCTCGTGCACGCGGAGCGGATTCCGGCGGAAGGGGCGGCGGTGCTCGTGTGCAATCACGTCAGCTACGTCGATGCGCTCGTGCTGGCCGCCGCGAGCCCGCGTCCGATCCGTTTCGTGATGGATCACCGGATCTTCAAGACGCGTTTCGCGAGCTGGGTATTCCGGCATGCGAAGGCGATCCCGATCGCACCGCGCCACGAGGACCCCGCGATGCTCGCGCGTGCGTACGATCTCTGCGAGGCCGCGCTGAAGGACGGCGAGCTCGTGTGTATCTTCCCCGAGGGCAAGCTGACGAAGACGGGCGACATCAACACGTTCCACCACGGTATCACCGAGATCCTGAGCCGCACGCCGGCGCCGGTGATCCCGATGGCGCTGCGCGGGCTGTGGGGCAGCTATTTTTCGCGGCATTCCGATGCGCGGATGCCACGGCCGATCAAGCGCGGCGTGATGAGCCGGCTGACGCTGGCGGTCGGCGAGCCGATCCCCGCGTCGGTGGCGACGCCCGAGGCGCTGCAGGCGGCGGTGACCGAACTGCGCGGCGCGCGGAAGTAGGCGGGCGCCGAGCCCGGCGCGGAATGATCGATCCGCGCGCCGGGCCGGGATGGGGGCCGCGGTTCGGCGGCTCCCGCGCGTAACGCCGAGGGCCTGCGATCGCCGTACCGCGTTGCCTCTGCCCTTATCCGCGCCGGCCCGTGTGGTCTGAACGGTTCACGCGGCCCGCGGGCCCGGGACGGCTGGCATAATAGCGGTTTACCTCTTTTTCTCGACCGGCAAACGATCGGCCTGCCTGCGACCCCGGCAGCGCATCGGTTTGCCCATTTCTCTTTTGGGCGGTTCCATCATGTCCGGCAATACCCTCGGCACGCTTTTCACTGTCACGACCTTCGGCGAATCGCACGGTCCCGCGATCGGCTGCGTGATCGACGGCTGCCCGCCGGGGATGGGGCTGACCGAAGCCGATATCCAGATCGAACTCGATCGCCGCAAGCCGGGCACGTCGCGGCACGTGACGCAACGGCAGGAGGCCGACGAGGTCGAGATCCTGTCGGGCGTGTTCGAAGGCGTGACGACCGGCACGCCGATCGCGCTGCTGATCCGCAACACCGACCAGCGCAGCAAGGACTACGGCAACATCGTCGAGACGTTCCGTCCCGGCCACGCCGACTACACCTACTGGCAGAAATACGGTATCCGCGACTACCGCGGCGGCGGTCGCTCGTCCGCGCGCCTGACCGCGCCGATCGTCGGCGCCGGTGCGGTCGCGAAGAAGTGGCTGCGCGAGCGCTTCGGGGTCGAGGTGCGCGGCTACATGAGCGGCCTCGGCGAAATCGACGTGCCGTTCGTCGACTGGTCGTACGTGCACGAGAATCCGTTCTTCTCGCCGAATGCGGCCGTCGTGCCTGAGCTCGAAGCGTACATGGACGCGCTGCGCAAGGAGGGCGATTCGATCGGCGCGCGCATCGACGTCGTCGCGTCGGGCGTGCCGGTCGGCTGGGGCGAGCCGGTATTCGACCGGCTCGATGCCGATATCGCGAAGGCGATGATGAGCATCAACGCGGTGAAGGGCGTCGAGATCGGCGCGGGCTTCGACAGCGTCGCGCAGCGCGGCTCGGTGCACGGCGACGAACTGACGCCGGCCGGCTTCGTCGGCAACCACGCGGGCGGCGTGCTCGGCGGGATTTCGACGGGGCAGGACATCACCGTGTCGATCGCGATCAAGCCGACGTCGAGCATCCGCACGCCGCGCCGCTCGATCACGAAGAGCGGCGACGAGGCGACGGTCGAAACCTTCGGCCGCCACGATCCGTGCGTCGGCATTCGCGCGACGCCGATCGCCGAATCGATGCTCGCGCTGGTGCTGATCGACCATGCGCTGCGCCATCGCGCGCAGTGCGGCGACGTCGAGACGTCGACGCCGAAGATCGCCGGCAGCGCGACCTGATAGAGGCGGCCGGGGCGCAGCGTGTCGCCTTGGCCGTCGAACGATGAATGCAAGCGGGGCGCTGCGTGATGCAGCGCCCCGTTTCGTTTATGGCGGTTCGCAGTGACCGACGCAAAACGCGCCGCTCGTGGCGGCGCGTTCCGGCAGGTTACATGTTCGGGTAATTCGGCCCGCCGCCGCCTTCGGGCGTGACCCACACGATGTTCTGCGTCGGGTCCTTGATGTCGCAGGTCTTGCAGTGCACGCAGTTCTGCGCGTTGATCACGAGCCGATCGCCGCCGTCGTCGTTCTTCACGAACTCGTACACCGCCG
>NZ_JACFYV010000294.1:0-6838 GCF_016759955.1 Burkholderia sp. KCJ3K979 | reverse complement strand
CGCGGGCGCGTCGCGGTATGACTGCCACGCATTCTGGACCGGCGTATCGCCGACGAACGACCACAGGAACGCGGCGAGCGACCCATGCTCCTCCCGGATGCGCTGCACCGCGCGCGCGTTGGTGACCGCCGATTCGACCTTCGCGCGATTGCGCACGATGCCCGGGTTCTCCAGCAATTTCTCGATGCGCTTGGGCGTGAAGCGCGCGACGGCATCGACGTCGAAATCGGCGAACGCTTCGCGATAGCCCGCGCGCTTGTTCAGGATCGTCGACCACGACAGCCCGGCCTGCGCGCCTTCCAGGATCAGCATTTCGAACAGGTGGCGATCGTCGTGCGACGGCACGCCCCACTCGGTATCGTGATAGTGAGCGTCCGCTTCCGTCTTCACCCAGTTGCACCGCTGCGACATCGTCTGCCTCGTTTTCAGTGTCGATTCGATCGCGCCAGCATAGCGGAAGCCCTTTTGGCGGGATAGCCGGCCGAACGGCAGATGGGCGCGCGGCGCCGATCCGGTTAAGCTTGGCGCCTGTTCGAATCAGCGGGATGAAGGCATGGCGGCATTACTTTTTGCGATCGGCATCGACGGCGGCGGCACGGGCACGCGCGCGGTACTGGCTGACCGGCATGGGCGCGAGCTGGCGCAGGGGCGCGGCGGCCCGTCGGGGCTCGGTCTCGGCATCGAGCGGGCATGGGCATCGATCGGCGCGGCGTGCGCGGACGCATTCACGCAGGCCGGTCTCGCATTCGACTGGTCACAGTGCGCGCTCGGCTGCGGGCTGGCCGGCGTCAACAACGCGGCGTGGCTCGCCGCATTCCGCGCGCAGGCGCCGCTCGGCGCGCTCGCGATCGAGAGCGACGCGTATACGACCGTCGTCGGCGCGCATGGCGGCGCGCCGGGGCTCATCGTCGCGCTCGGCACCGGCAGCATCGCGGCGGCGCTCGACGCGGCCGGCGCGTGCCGAATCGCGGGCGGCTTCGGCTTTCCGTCCGGCGACGAGGCGAGCGGCGCGTGGCTCGGCGTGCGCGCGCTCGCCTACGCGCAACAGGCGCTCGACGGCCGCGTGCCGCGCGATGCGTTCGCCACGGCCCTGCTCGCGGAAACGGGCACGCGGGATCGCGATGCGCTCGTCCAGTGGTCGTGCGACGCGAACCAGACGATCTATGCGCGTCTCGCGCCGATCGTGTTCGCGCACCGCACCCATCCGGTCGCGCGCGCGCTGATCGCGCAGGCCGGCGACGAGATCGGCAAGATGATCGACGCGCTCGATCCGCAGCAGGCGTTGCCGGTCGCGCTGTGCGGCGGGCTGGCGGACGCGCTCGCGCCGGCCGTGCCGGCACGGCATGCCGCGCGGCTGCGCGCGCCGCTCGACGATTCGGCGCGTGGTGCGCTGCGGCTCGCGCTCCAGGCGTTGCGGGCGGCGGAGGCGAGCTAAGCCAAGCCGAGTGGGGTGCCTACGGTGAATGCCGCGTCGCAGCAGCGTCGCGCGCGGCGCCTGGCCGGCAACCGCCCGGCGCGCTACCGGGCACGACGTTAAAATGACGCTTCCTCCGTGCCCCGAGCGCCACTCTCCCGCCCCATGTACAAAGTCATCGCCACCGATCTCGACGGTACGCTGCTGAACAGCGACCACCAGCTCGACCCGTACACGATCGACACCGTTCGCCGGCTCGACCGCGACGGCGTGCAGTTCGTGATCGCCACGGGGCGCCACTATGCGGACGTCGCCGGCATTCGTGACGTGCTCGGCATCCGGCCGTACCTGATCACGTCGAACGGCGCGCGCGTGCATGCGCCGGACGACACGAAGATTCACGCGCAGGACATCGACGCAGCGATCGTGCGCAGCCTCGTGCAGCCGGCAGTCGTCGGCGCGCACGGCCGCGTGATCGTCAACCTGTTCACCAACGACGGCTGGCTGATCGACCGCGACGCGCCGCACCTGCTCGAATTCCATCAGGATTCGGGCTTCCGGTACAACGTGATCGACATGGCCGCGCACGACGGCGCGGATATCGCGAAGGTGCTGTATATCGGCGAACCGGCCGACCTGGCGGTCGTCGCCGAGCAGATGCGCGTGCAGTTCGGCGACGCGCTGTACGTCACGTACTCGCTGCCCGACTGCCTCGAAGTGATGACCGCGAACGTGTCGAAGGGGCGCGCGCTGCGCGCGGTGCTCGCGCGGCTCGGCGTCGATGCCGGCCACTGCATCGCATTCGGCGACAACATGAACGACATCGATCTGCTCGAAACCGCCGGTCATGCGTTCATGATGAACAACGCGAACCCCGACCTGATCGCGCGGCTGCCGCACGTCCCGCGGATCGGCAACAACTTCGACGCGGGCGTCGCCCGCCATCTGCGCACGCTGTTCTCGCTGGAAGACGACGTCGTCGCGTCCTGAGCGTCCGCCCCGGGCGCGTGTCCCGCGCGGAAATGAAAAACGGGCGCCAGGGGCGCCCGTCGAAATTACCTGCCTCGATGTTCTTCGACAGCGTGAGGCTCGCTGCTCTGCTCGCTTGACCCCGTAGTGTTTTATTCGCTTGTGCGAGCGGATGCCGGCAGCAGGTCGACGGCGTCGTCACGCCCGGCGACCAGTGGGTAGATGATCCCCGCGAGTACCGCGCCGATCAGCGGCGCGACCCAGAACAGCCACAGCTGGCCGATCGCGTCGCCGCCCACGAACAGCGCGGGGCCGGTCGAGCGCGCCGGGTTCACCGACGTGTTGGTGACCGGAATCGAGATCAGGTGAATCAGCGTCAGGCACAGCCCGATCGCGATCGGCGCGAAGCCGGCCGGCACCCCGCGCTTGTCGGTCGCGCCGAGGATCACGAACAGGAAGAAGCCCGTCATCACGACTTCGCAGATGAACGACGCGGTGAGCGAGTAGTGGCCGGGCGAGCGATCGCCGAAGCCGTTCGTCGCAAAGCCGCTGCCGACGACGTCGAAACCCGGCTTGCCGGTTGCGATCAGGTACAGCACGAAGGCGCCGAGCGTGGCGCCGACGACCTGCGCGACGATGTACGGCGCGAGATCGCGTGCCGGGAAGCGGCCGGCGACCGTCAGGCCGACGCTCACCGCCGGATTCAGGTGGCAACCCGAGATGTGGCCGATTGCGAATGCCATCGTCAGCACGGTCAGGCCGAAGGCGAGTGCGACGCCGGCAAAGCCGATGCCGAGGCCCGGAAAGGCGGCGGCCAGCACGGCGCTTCCGCACCCGCCGAGCACCAGCCAGAACGTGCCGAATACCTCTGCAGCGAGACGCTGAGAAAGATTCATGTAAGGACCTCGTCCAAGTGGGTTGAAGACCCCGGCCGACGCAACGGATTTATTTCGTCGTCCGGAATTGGTCTGGATTATAGGAAATGAATCGGGTTCGGGAGGGTAAACGATTGTTAAATTTGAATGGCTGACGAATGCCTTTTATTAGAATAAGTCCGCATTCTCGATATAGACGATTCGGTTAAAGATGGCAGCATTAATTTCGAAGGGCAGGGCGGCAGTGCGGATGACGTAACGGACGTTGGTGTCCCGGCCGGATTCGCCGGGGCCGCATCATCGAAAAGGGGAGTCGAAAAATGTCTCAATACGCGAAACTCAAGGCGCAGATCGCCGATCTGCAGGCCCAGGCGGACGACGTCCGCCGCCAGGAAGTGGCAGCGGTGATCGCCGATGTCCAGCGAATGATTGCCGAATATGGCTTGACGGCCCAGGACCTGGGCTTCGCGGAACGGGCGCGGCGCGGGCGTCCGCCGAAGAAGGCGCCGTTGCCGCCGAAATACCGCGATCCGAAGTCGGGTGCAACCTGGAGTGGGCGCGGCAAGCCGCCGAATTGGATCGTCGGCAAAAACCGCGATCGTTTCCTGATCGAGTGACCGAAGGCCAAATGGAAAGAGCCGCATCGACGATGCGGCTCTTTTGCTTTGCGGGTTTTGCGCGCCGATTTCGGCGCGGATTTACGGCCTATTTCCGCGCGGATTTTCGCGTCAGGCGCCCGCGACCCGGCGCAATGCCGGTTGCTTGGTTGCCGCGCACAGCGATTCGTAAGTCTCGACGTAACGCTGCGCCATTGCCTTCGCGCTGAAACGCGTGTCGAAACGCTCGCGGATCGCGGTGCGCGACAGGCTGTCGATCCGGTGCAGCGCGCCGACCGCGCCCTGCACGTCCTCGACGATGAAGCCGGTCACGCCGTCCTCGATCACTTCCGGCACGGAGCCGCGGTTGAACGCGACGACCGGCGTGCCGCAGGCCATCGCCTCGATCATCACCAGGCCGAACGGCTCCGGCCAGTCGATCGGGAACAGCAGCGCCTTCGCGCCGGACAGGAACGCCGGCTTTTGCGCTTCGTTGATCTCGCCGATGAATTCGACGTGCGCCTGGCCGAGCAGCGGCTCGATCACTTCCTTGAAGTAGTCGGCGTCGGCCTTGTCGACCTTCGCGGCGATCTTCAGCGGCAGCCCGCTTTGCGCGGCGATGCGGATCGCGGTGTCGACACGCTTTTCGGGACAGATCCGGCCGAGGAACGCGAGGTATTCGGGCTTCACGTCCGGCTGCGGCGTGAGCAGCGTGTCGGGCAGCCCGTGGTACACGGTGCCGGCCCACGCGGCTTGCGGCAGCGGCTTGCGCTGGTTGTTCGAGATCGACACGACCGGCGAATCCGGGAACGCATCGAACACCGGCTGCAACTCCGGCAGGTCGAGGCGGCCGTGCAGCGTCGTCACGTACGGCGTGTCGAGGCGCGACATCAGCGGGAACGGCAGGTAGTCGAGGTGGAAGTGCAGCACGTCGAATTCGTGCGCGACCCGGGCGACCTGCTCGAGGAGCCGCATATGGGGCGCCATCGAATCGCGGACCGACGGGTCGAGCCGCAGCGCGCGCGGCCACGCCGCCTCGAGACGGGCCGACGTGACGGAGTCGCCGCTGGCGAACAGCGTCACGTCATGGCCGAGTTCGACGAGCGCCTCGGTGAGGTAGGACACGACACGCTCGGTGCCGCCGTAGAGTTTCGGCGGGACGGCTTCGTACAGCGGCGCGATCTGGGCAATTCGCATGGATGTTCTCCTGTGTCGATCCGGGGCGCGATGACGCCGAGGCGGATCCCATACAAGGTTGCGGAACTTGCCGACGCACGCGGTTGGCGGTACGTGGCCGGGCTCTGGGCGGTGCGCGGAGCGCCGGACGGCAAGCTGCGGGGCGGGCCGGCACGGCTCGCGCCGCCGCCCATTGGAGTCCATTATCGATATCGCCCTGAGGGGTTCGAGTGTTTTTTCAAACACTTAAGGCTTGTTACACGATGAAATACGCGAAAACCCCGAGAAAAAGGGCGCGGAATCATGAATCGCGACAGCCATAACTATTGTTGCGCTATCGTGAAAAAGCACTATAATTTTTACCGATCCGATTGTCGGCAGCCTTGCCGGCAAGCCTTCCACCTCTGGCGTGGCGGCCATCGGGGCCCTTCGCAACCGAATTCGCGTTGCAACCCGTTTTTCCGATTCCTTTCAATTCGCCTTGTCGGAAAAATTCCTACACGGTTTACAGACAAATCCTGCACGGCATACGCCACTTCGCTGATACCGACATAAATCCCGTTTGGCCAAAATTCGCCCTGTAAGACTATAAACGAGCCGACTGAGCGCCCGGTGCGCGCTGATCGAGCAAACGTTTTCATAACATGAATGGCCAAAGCAAAGCTTTTTACGGGGGAATCATGAGCGCTACCAGCGAAATGCTCAGTGAGATCAAAGAGGTCAACCTGTCGTACCTCCTCCTCGCGCAGCGACTGCTGCGGGAAGACAAGGCGATGGGCATGTTCCGCATGGGCATTTCCCAGGAACTCGCCGACGTGCTCGCCAACCTCACGCTCGCGCAGACCGTGAAGCTGGCCGCGTCGAACCAGATGCTGTGCCGCTTCCGCTTCGATGATCACGCGCTGCTGTCGTCGCTCGCCGACAAGGGCCGCAGCGATGTCGTCGCGCACGCCCACTCGGCCATCCTGATGGCCGGGCAGCAGGTCGAAGGCGTCCGCTGATCCATCCCGCCTTGCGTTTGTCCCGGCGCGCCGCGCCGGCCGGCAGCGTGTTGGCCATTCATTCGAATAACGTCAAGCGGACGGTTATCACCATGGCAAGCAAAAGCGTCGTGATCGAGGTGAAGGAAATCACCCTCGCCATCGAACTGATCGAACTGGGCGCCCGGCTGCAACTGCTGGAGGCGGAGACGAGCCTGTCGCGGGACCGTCTGATCAAGCTGTACAAGGAACTGAAGGGCGTATCGCCGCCGAAGGGGATGCTGCCGTTCTCGACCGACTGGTTCATGACGTGGCAGCCGAACATCCACTCGTCGCTGTTCTACAACATCTACCGGTTCATGCAGGACCACGGCCGCTGCGACACGATCCAGTCGATCGTGAAGGCGTACCGGCTCTATCTGGAGCACGTGAACCTGTCCGGCGACGAGGCCGCGCTGAGCCTCACGCGGGCGTGGACGCTGGTGCGCTTCTTCGATTCGGGGATGCTGCAGATGACCCCGTGCACGCGCTGCGGCGGCCACTTCGTCGCGCATGCGCATGATCCGCATCAAGGTTTCGTGTGTGGCCTGTGCCAGCCGCCGTCGCGCGCAGGCAAGACCCGCAAGGCCGCCGCGGCGCGCGCCGAACTGGCCGCCGCCGTGGCCTGAACGCCGGGCCGGGCAAGGCCGGACGGGGCGCAAGCGGGGCCCGAGTGGCGCCCCGCGGGCCGCGCGAATCGTCCGCGCATTGCTGGTAAACACCGTCGGGCCGCCGCCGGGCGGCCGCGAAAGTTTTCCTGCCGACTGCCGTAAACCTGTTTAACGGCGG
>NZ_JACFYV010000293.1:0-6849 GCF_016759955.1 Burkholderia sp. KCJ3K979 | reverse complement strand
CGGCTCGCCCCGTACCTGCGCGCGTTCGAACGCGCGCAGGTACGGGGCGAGCCGCTGCGTGTCGCGCCGCTCGCGCGCTTCGGTCTGCTGACGAAAGCGCTCGGTCAGCTCGCCGATGCAGACGGTCGCGGCCGCGCTGTCGGGCAGCCCCGGCGCCGGGCGGCCGAAGTAGTAGCCCTGCACGAAATCGGCCTCGCACGACAGCGCGATCTGCGCTTCGTGCTCGGTCTCGATCCCTTCGACGAGCACCAGCTTGCCGGCCTCGTGCAGCAGCGTCACGAGCCCGTGCAGGATCGCGGTGAGCCCGGTGCGGTGCGCCGCGTGCGACAGCATGATGCGGTCGAGCTTCACGATGTCCGGGTTCAGTTGCCAGATCCGTTCGATGTTCGAGTGGCCCGCGCCGAAATCGTCGAGCGCGATCAGGAAGCCGTGCGTGCGGAATTCGCGCACGGCCTCCGCGAGCCGCTCGACGTCGTCCGCGCGCTGTTCGAGCACCTCGAGCACGATGCGCCGCGGCGGCATGCCGAGCCGCTTCAGGTTCGCGAGCAGCGCGGCCGCCTGGAACGGGTCGGTGAGCACGCCGGGATGGACGTTGAGAAACAGCCACTCGCGCTCCGCGCCGAGCAGCGCGAAATTCTCCAGATGCAGCGCCTGCGCGAGCCGGTCGAGCTGCAGCAGCTCGTCGCGGCGCGCGGCTTCGCCGAACACGTCGAGCGGCGACACGGCGCGGTCGAGCGCATCGTGCGCGCGCAGCAGCGCCTCGTAGCCCACCGCACGCTGATGCGACAGGCTGAATATCGGCTGGAACACGGTCGTGAGCGTCAGGTCGCGGTGCTGCGTCGCCAGCCGTTCGAGGCCGGAGCTCATCTCCCGCTCGAACCGGTACGGCGACGCGGCGGCCGGACGCTCCTGTTGCACGATCGTCATGCTTCCTCCTGGTGATGCAATCGAACGCGACGTCCGGCGAAACGGACGACGAACGGGACGGCGCGCAATGTCATGGTTGGACCCTCGGTTGCCCGGCGCGGGCCGGGTGGCTGCCCACCTTCAAGCAAGCTCCGTGCAAGGCGCGCAGAACCCATGCGCCGCGCGGCCGCACGAGGCCACCGCACCACCGTGGCGCGCTACTCGCGCACCATTTCCGTGCGCACGCACCGACCGCTTGAACGCGTCCGTCACGTCGGCACGCTACACTCCGTACGATCGTTTCATTTCACGTCATTCGCCGTATCGATGGAAATCGTTTTCACAGTCCTCATTCTGCTGCTGACCGTCGCACTGTCCGGCGCCGTCACGCGCCTCCTGCCGTTGCAACTGCCGCTGCCGCTGATGCAGATCGCGTTCGGCGCGATGCTCGCGTGGCCGAAGCTGAACCTGCACGTCACGTTCGATCCCGAGATCTTCATGCTGCTGTTCATTCCGCCGCTGCTGTTCGCGGACGGCTGGCGAATTCCGAAACGCGAGCTTTACCTGCAGCGCCGCGCGATCCTGATGCTCGCGTTCGGGCTCGTGTTCATGACGGTACTCGCAGTGGGCTACTTCGCACACTGGCTGATTCCCGAGTTGCCGCTGCCGATCGCGTTCGCGCTCGCTGCGGTGCTGTCGCCGACCGACGCGGTCGCGCTGTCCGGCATTGCCGGCAAGGGCCGCATTCCGCCGCAACTGATGCACATCCTCGAAGGCGAGGCGCTGATGAACGACGCGTCGGGCCTCGTCGCGCTGAAGTTCGCGATCGCGGCCGCGCTCACCGGCGTGTTCTCGCTGCGCGCCGCGTCGGTCACGTTCGTGATCGTCGCCGCCGGCGGGCTCGCGACGGGCGCGATCGTGTCGTGGGTGTTCAGCGCGCTGTCGACGCGCTTCCTGAATGCCGAGCAGGAAGGCGATCCGGCCCCGGGCATCGTGATGACGCTGCTGGTGCCGTTCGCGGCCTACCTGTTCGCCGAGCACCTCGGCCTGTCGGGCGTGCTCGCGGCCGTGTCGGCCGGGATGATGATGAATTACACGAGCTTCTCGCGCAAAAGCACCGTCGCGTCGCGCGTGCGCGCCGAAAGCACGTGGGCGATGATCGAATTCGTGTTCAACGGCATGGTGTTCATCATGCTCGGGCTGCAGTTGCCGCACATCATCGGCCGCGCGCTCGTCGACGCGCACCATACGAGCGACGCGCTGGTCGGCCGCATGATCTTCAACGTGTGCGCGATGATGCTCGCGCTGTATGCGATCCGCTTCCTGTGGGTGTGGCTGCTGCGCTGGTTCGCGAGCCGCCGCGCCGCGCGCCATGGCCTCGCCGGCACGATGGCCGGCGTACGCACGATCGCGGTGATGACGGTCGGCGGCGTGCGCGGCGCGGTCACGCTCGCCGGCGTGCTGTCGATTCCGGTCGCGCTGTCCGACGGCGCGCCGCTGCCGGGCCGCGACACCGCGATCTTCATCGCGTCGGCCGTGATCCTCGGCTCGCTGATCGTCGGGGTGATCGGCCTGCCGCTGCTGCTGCGCGGCGTGCGCTCGACGCGCAACCCGCTCGGCAACGAGGAGCGCATCGCGCGCTCGGCCGCCGCGCAGGCCGCGATCCGCGCGATCGATTCGTCGCACGACGCGATCTCGGCCGATCTCGACGAATCGGGCGCGGCGCGCTGCGCGGACATCTCCGCACGCGTGATGGATCAATATCGCCGCCGGCTCGCCGCGCTGGCCGACGACGGCCCCACGCCGCGCGCGCAAGCGCAGCAGGCCGAAACGATGGAGCTGCAGATGCGGATCGCGGCCGTGCGCGCGGAACGCTCGGCGCTGTACCGGCTGCGCAGCGACAGCAAGATTTCCGACGAGACGCTGACGAAGCTGCTTCGCGAGATCGACCTGTCTGAAACCGCGCTGTCGACGCGCAAGAAAGGCATTGTTTGACGGGCCGGCCGCGGCCTGCGCGCAGCCACCGAGGACCATAAAAAAACGGCGACGCTCGCACGAGCATCGCCGTTTTCGCATCCACTCACGCTCGCGTTACTTCGCGACGACGACCGGAATCCCCTTCAGCATCCCCGCGCCCTTCATCTCGTCGAGCGCATGCTGCACGGCCGCGCTCGTCGCCGCGTCGATGCCGAGCTGCAGCGCGAGCTCGCGTTCCGCACGCTTCACGCCGGCCAGGTTGCGCACCTTCACGTGACCGAAGCCGCGCACGCGGGCGTGCAGGTCGGCCAGTTGCACGACCTGCGCCGCATTGCCGGGGGGCATCGCGGCGAACGCACGCGTGAGCGTCGTTTCGTAGTCGTCGGCCAGCGCGCGCTCCATCTTGCGCTCGACCGTGCGGCCGAACGGATCGAGCCACGTGCCGCGCAGGCTGCGCACGCGCGCCAGCATGCCGAACACCGGCCACATCCACTGGCCGAACACGCGCTTCTTCGGCGTGCTGCCGTCGCTGCCGGCCTTCGCGACCGTCGGCGGCGCCAGGTTGAACTTCACGCGGTACGTCTGCCCCGGCACGCCTTCGAACTGCGCTTCGAGCGCCGTGCGGAACGCGTCGTCCGTGTACAGCCGCGCGACTTCGTATTCGTCCTTCACCGCGAGCAGCCGGTAGAACGTCGTCGCGACCGCGCGCGTCAGCGTATCGTCGCCCTTCTCGCGCGCCGCGTTCACCAGCGCCCGGTAGCGTTCGACGTAGCGCGCGCCGCCGTAGGCATCGAGGCGCGCCTCGCGATCGGCGATCAGCTCGGCAAGCGTCTCCGGCGCGGCGTGGACGGCCACCGCATGACGCGCGTTCCACAACGCGTCGAGGCCCGCCGCGTCGCCGGCCGCCATCCGGCCGATCGAGAACGCGAGCTTGTTCATCGGCACCGCGACGTTGTTCAGCTCGATCGCGCGCATCATCGCGGCGAGCGACACCGGCACGAGGCCGAGCTGCCACGCGTAGCCGAGCATCAGGATGTTCGCGCCGATCGAATCGCCGAGGAATTTCGCGGCGAGCGCCTGCGCGTCGCAGCTCGACAGGTAGCCGTCGCCGGCCGCATGGTGCATTTTTTCAAGCAATGCGTCCGCATGCAGGTTCGCGTCGGGGTTCTGCACGAACGACGCGTTCGGAATCCGGTGCGTGTTGACGACGATCCGCGTTCGCGCGTGACGCACCGTCTGCAGCGCCTCGGCGCTCGCGCCGACGACCATGTCGCACGCGAGCAGCACGTCGGCCTGCTGCGTGTCGATGCGCACCTGGTTCAGCCAGCGGTCGCTCGACGCGATCCGCACGAACGACAGCACCGAGCCGCCCTTCTGCGCGAAGCCCATGAAGTCGAGCACCGATGCGCTCTTGCCTTCGAGATGCGCGGCCATGCTGATCAGCGCGCCGACCGTCACGACGCCGGTGCCGCCCACGCCCGTCACGAGCATGTCGAACGGCGCCGCGTCGAGGTGCGTCGCCGGCACCGGCAGCGCGTCGACGCGCGCGGCGAGCGCCGCTTCGTCGAACGCGGCGCCGGCCGCCTTCTTCAGCGCCGCGCCTTCGACCGTCACGAAGCTCGGACAGAAGCCGTTCACGCACGAATAGTCCTTGTTGCACGACGACTGGTCGATGCGGCGCTTGCGGCCGAGCGGCGTCTCGAGCGGCTCGACCGACAGGCAGTTCGACTGCACGCCGCAGTCGCCGCAGCCTTCGCACACCGCATCGTTGATGAACAGACGCTTGTCCGGGTCGGGGAATTCGCCTTTCTTGCGGCGGCGACGCTTCTCGGCCGCGCAGGTCTGGTCGTAGATCAGCACGGTGACGCCCGGCGTTTCGCGCAATTCGCGCTGCACCGCGTCGAGTTCGCTGCGGTGATGGAACGTCGTGCCGGTCGGGAACTGCCCGTGATGGCCGTCGTACTTCTCCGGTTCGTCCGACACGACGACGAAGCGCGACACGCCCTCCGCCTCGACCTGCCGCGCGATCTGCGGCACCGAGATGCTGCCGTCGACCGGCTGGCCGCCCGTCATCGCGACCGCGTCGTTGTAGAGGATCTTGTACGTGATGTTCGCTTTCGCGGCGACCGCCTGGCGGATCGCGAGGATGCCCGAGTGGAAGTAGGTGCCGTCGCCGAGGTTCTGGAACACGTGCTTCGTGTTGGTGAACATCGCGTGCGCGGCCCAGTCGACGCCCTCGCCGCCCATCTGGATCAGCCCCGTCGTGTCGCGCTCCATCCACGACGCCATGAAATGGCAACCGATGCCGGCCTGCGCGATCGAGCCTTCCGGCACCTTCGTCGACGTGTTGTGCGGGCAGCCCGAGCAGAAGTACGGCGTGCGCTTCACCGCGTCGGCCTCGTTCGACAGGATCTGCGGCGCGACGAGATCGACCACGCGCTCGCGCCGGTCGAGCACCGGCTTGTGCCGCGCGAGCCATGCCGCGAACACCGGCAGGATGCGCGACGGACGCAGCTCGCCGAGCTCGGACAGCAGGCACGCACCGGCCGCGTCGTGCTTGCCGAGCACGCGCGGGCGGGCGCCTTCGGTGCGGTTGTACAGGTAGTCCTTGATCTGCTGCTCGATGACCGGGCCCTTCTCCTCGATCACCAGCACTTCGGCGAGCCCGTCGACGAAGGTTTCGATGCGCGTCATTTCGAGCGGATACGACAGGCCGACCTTGTAGATCCGCACGCCGGCCGCGTCGAGGTCGGCGACCGTCAGGTCGAGGCGGCGCAGCGCTTCCATCAGGTCGAGGTGCGCCTTGCCGCAGGTGACGATGCCGACGTTCGCCTGCGCGCTCGGCGCGATCCACTTGTCGATGCTGTTGGCGCGCGCGAAATGGCGCACCGCGTCGAGTTTCGCCGCGAGACGCGCCTCGATCGTGAGGCTCGGCAGGTCGGGCCAGCGGTTGTGCAGGCCGCCCGCCGGCGGCGTGAAGCCTTCCGGCGCCGGCCAGCGCGTCTGCAATGCATCGAGGTCGACGGTCGAGCCCGACTCGACCGTTTCCGAGATCGCCTTGAAGCCGACCCACGCGCCCGAGTAGCGCGACAGCGCCCAGCCGTACAGGCCGAATTCGAGCATGTCGGCGATGTTCGACGGGTTCACGACCGGCATGTGCCACGCCATCATCGCGAAATCGCTCTGGTGCGGCATCGACGACGACACGCAGCCATGGTCGTCGCCCGCGACGACCAGCACGCCGCCGTGCGGCGACGACCCGTACGCGTTGCCGTGCTTCAGCGCATCGCCCGCGCGATCGACGCCCGGGCCCTTGCCGTACCACATCGCATACACGCCCTCGACCGTACGCTCCGGGTCGGCCTCGACCCGCTGCGTGCCGAGCACGGCCGTGCCGCCGAGTTCCTCGTTGATCGCGGGCAGGAAGCGCACGCTGCTGGCGTCGAGCAGTTTCTTCGCCTTCCACAGCTGCTGGTCGACCATGCCGAGCGGCGAACCGCGATAGCCGCTGACGAAGCCGGCCGTGTTGAGCCCCTGTTCGGTATCGACCGCGCGCTGCATCAGCAGCAGGCGGATCAGCGCCTGCGTGCCGGTCAGGAAGATCCGGCCGCGCGTCGCGGTCAGGTTGTCGGTCAGGCGGTAGTCGGACAGGGCAGGCGTGCCGTCGACGGGCTGGCGGGCGGTCATGAGGGGATGTCTCCGGATTGTGCTGTCGTGCTGTTCTGGGCCGTGCGCGGCGGGGCGTCGGATGACGCAGGGTGCCGGCAGCGAATGGCTCTATTTTTTCGCGCGCGGCCGAGAATGTTTTTTCTCATCTTGCTCGAACCGGCCTGTCGTGAGAAAAACTGCGCAGCTTTTTGACGGGATTTGAGAGAGTTCTCGCGCGGGGCGGCCGGAGTGTGATGGGGGTGTGTCGCGGCGGTCGAATGGTCTGGCGGAAAAGGCGGGGCGTGCCGCGGGGCTCAC
>NZ_JACFYV010000292.1:0-6864 GCF_016759955.1 Burkholderia sp. KCJ3K979 | reverse complement strand
CCGCCTGCGCCAGCGCCCCCCGAATTGCCGCCTCCGTCTTGTCGTACCCGCCTTCGCCATACCGCGTATAGACGATCTTGCCGTTCGCATCGATCAGGTACAGCGCGGGCCAGTACTGATTCCCGTACGCGCGCCACGTGTCGTAGCGGTTGTCCTGCGCGACCGGATAGCGGATATCGAAGCGCCTGATCGCATCGGCCACGTTCTTCGCGTCGCGTTCGAACGGATATTCCGGTGTATGCACGCCGACCACGACGAGCCCCTGGTCGCGATATTTCCGATACCAGTCGTTCACGTACGGAATCGTATGAATGCAGTTGATGCACGAGTACGTCCAGAAATCGACGAGCACGACCTTGCCGCGCAACTGGTCGAGCGTCAGCGGCGCGCTGTTGTGCCAGCGGTCGATGCCGGTGAAAGCGGGCGCCGTCATGCCGGCCGGCGCCACCTGCACGCCCGCGTCGTCGCGGGTGCCGGCGAAGGCGGCGAGCCCGGCCGTGGCGGCGAGGGCGATGACGAGGGCGGCGGTCTTGAGGCGGGGCAGCATGGCGTTCTCCTGATCTTTGCGGGCCGCGGCGCGAGGGCGGCGGCCCGACGGGTTTCGACAGGCCCCATTAGGCGGCGCCGACGTATCTGCGATGTGTCCGGCCCGCCGCGCGTGTGCAACGTTGTGTGTCGCCACGCTGGCGCGATACATTGGGATACAAACGCGTGCCCGCCGTGCGGTATAACAGCGGACATCGCCCCCGCCCGAACCCCGACACCGATACCGGCAACGACTCATGGACAAGATCGACCACGTGCTGATCGTCGACGACGATCGCGCGATTCGCGAACTGATCGCGGACTACCTGGAAAAGAACGGCATGCGCGTGTCGCTGGCCGCGAACGGCCGCGAGATGCGCAATGCGCTGGATGACGGCGCGCCCGACCTGATCGTCCTCGACCTGATGCTGCCCGGCGAAGACGGCCTCACGCTGTGCCGCGACCTGCGCGCCGGCAAGTTCCGCACGGTACCGGTGCTGATGCTGACCGCGCGCGGCGAGGAAACCGACCGCATCATCGGCCTCGAGATGGGCGCCGACGACTACCTGGCCAAGCCGTTCGCGGTGCGCGAGCTGCTCGCGCGAATCCGCTCGGTGCTGCGCCGCGCGCGCATGCTGCCGCCCGGCATGCAGGTGACGGAAACGGCCGCGCTGCTCGCGTTCGGCGAATGGCAGCTCGACACGACCGGGCGCCATCTGCTGGACACCGAAGGCACGCTGGTCGCGCTGAGCGGCGCCGAATACCGGCTGCTGCGCGTGTTCCTCGACAATCCCCAGCGCGTGCTGACGCGCGACCAGTTGCTGAATCTCACGCAAGGGCGGCAGTCCGACCCGTTCGACCGCTCGATCGACCTGCTCGTGAGCCGGCTGCGCCAGCGCCTGCGCGACGGCGCGCGCGAACCGCGCTACATCAAGACGCTGCGCAACGAGGGCTACGTGTTCTCGTCGGCCGTGACCGCCGTCGACGGTACGCCATGAGCGCGCGCGCGCCGTGGCACTGGCCGCGTTCGCTGTTCGCGCGGCTCGCGCTGATCCTGTGCGTGGGCCTCGCGCTCGCGCAGACGCTGTCGTTCTGGCTCACCGTAACCGAGCGCGACCAGGCGACCACGAACCTGATGATGGGCTACATCGAGCGCGAGGTCGCCAGCTCGGTCGCGTTGCTCGACCATCTGCCGCCCGCCGAGCGCACCGCATGGCTGCCGCGTCTCGCGCGGCGCAGCTATGCGTTCATCCTCGGGCCGGGCCAAACCGGCACGCCGCCGGAAGCGCGGCTGTCGGCGCGCGTCGAGCGCTCGATCTCGGACGGCATCGGCGGCGACTATCCGCTGACCGCGAATTCGATCCCCGGCGACCGCGAACATCTGCAGGTGCATCTGCGGCTGACCGACGGGTCGCCGCTGACGATCGACATTCATCCGATGTCGACGGTGCCGCTGTCGGGCTGGCTGCCGGCCGTGCTCGTGGTGCAGCTCGCGGTGCTGGCTGCGTGCTGCTGGCTCGCGGTGCGGCTCGCTACGCGGCCGCTCAAGCAGCTCGCGCAGGCCGCCGACGCGCTCGGCCCCGACCTGAAGGGCGAGCGGCTGAACGAAGACGGGCCGTCGGAGGTCGCGCGCGCCGCGCGGGCCTTCAACGCGATGCAGGACCGTATCGCGCAGTACATGGCCGAGCGCATGCAGATCCTCGCGTCGATCTCGCACGATCTGCAGACGCCGATCACGCGGATGCGGCTGCGCGTCGACGTGATGGACGACGACACGCAGGGCGCGAAGCTGCGCCAGGACCTGCTCGAGATGGAGCATCTGGTGAAGGAGGGCGTCGCGTATGCGCGCACGCTGCACGGCACCGAGGAAGCCGCGCGCCGCATCGATCTCGATGCGCTGCTCGACAGCATCGTGTACGACTACACGGATGCGGGGCAGGACGTCGCGCTGCACAGCCGCGCGCCGCTCGCGCTCGTCACGCGGCCGAAGGCGCTGCGCCGCATCGTCGGCAACCTCGTCGACAACGCGCTGAAGTTCGCGGGCGCGGCCGAGATCGACGTGCAGGCGGCGCCCGACGGCGGCGCGGTGATCGCGGTGCTCGACCGCGGGCCCGGCATTCCGGACGATCAGCTCGACGCGGTGTTCGAGCCGTTCCGGCGCGTGGAGACGTCGCGTAATCGCGAGACGGGCGGCACGGGGCTCGGGCTTGCAATCGCGAAGCAGCTCGCGCTCGCGATGGGCGGCACGCTCACGCTGAACAACCGGCCCGACGGCGGCGGCCTCGAAGCGAGGCTGACGCTGAGGAACGCGGGATGATGCGACGCGGCGCGCGCGCGTCGCGCCTTCAGGTGCGTGCCGAACCGTGCGATGTGTGCAATGGGTGCGGCGTCACACGCGTTGCAGATGCGCGTCAACGAGCGACGCGAGCGCTTGCGCATGCACGGCCGCGAGATCGTGCCGGCCACCCGGCACGACGTGCAACCGCGCATCGGGCAGCCGTTCTAGCAGGCGCCGGCCGGCCGCGACCGGGCTGATCGGATCGTCGTCGCCCCACAGCAGCAGCGTCGGCTGCGCGATACGGCCGATGTCCTGCGACAGGTCCGCACGGAACGTCATGAACCAGTCCGGCAACCGCGGGTTCGCTTCGGCGAAACCGGCGCGCCAATCCTGCGCGCCGAGTCCGGCCATGTCGAGGCCGCCGGACGTGACCGTCAGCACGAGATGCGTGACGAGATCCGGCTTGTCGAGCGCCGCGCGCATCGCGATCACGCCGCCCATCGATTGCGCGATCACGGCGGTCGGCCGGTCGACGGTTGCCAGTACATGACGCACGAGACCGTCGAAATCGTCGACGGCCGGATCGCGCGGCGTGTCGCCGAAGCCCGGGTAGGCGACGATTCGCCGCTCGGCCGGATGCGTGAGCATGCCGGCCAGCGGTTGCCAGAACGCAGTGCTGCCCGATGCGCCGGGCAGGAAGAGTAGTTGCGACGGAACGGGCATGGCGTGTTGATGTTTCTGTAGTTGAGGCGAAGCAGGGTGGCAGGGCGGCGCGAGCGCGTCAGCAGCGGCCCGTGCGCAGCGCGATGGTCCAGTCGTCGCGGCCGCGCGACGCCGCGATGGCGGCGGCCGTATGCCAGTCGTATTCGACCGCATGGAATTCGACGCTCCAGCCGGCGGCGGTGCGCGACACCATCGCGTAGCGGGCGTGCGGCGAGCCCGTCTCGATCCGGTGCGGATGCGGCAGGTCGTCCGCATACGCCTGCAACCCGACGCTGCCCGGATTGACGATCAGCCGGCCGTCGTCGAGCTTCGCGGTACGTGGCACATGCGTGTGGCCGCACAGGATCAGCGAGGCCGCCGTATCGCCCGCGCGCTGCGCGACTTCATCGGGCGTGGCCGCGCGGCAGCCGTCGGGCGTGACCGTTTCGAGGAAGTAGACGAGATCGCTGGCCGGTGTGCCGTGCACCATCAGCACGTCGCCGTCGAGCGTCAGGCGTTCGGGCAGCGCGGCGATCCAGGCGCGATGGTCGGCGCGCAGCGTGTCGTGCGCCCAGCGATCGGACAGCCGCATCGCGTCGCGATCGAGCGTCAGCAGTTGCCGCTCGTGATTGCCCTTGATGGTCGGCAGGTCGAGCGCGATCAGGCGGTCGGCCGTTTCGGCCGGATGGAGTGCGCCGGACACGATGTCGCCGAGATTGACGATCACGTCGGCGCCGCGGCGGCGGACATCGTCGAGCACCGCGTCGAGCGCGGCGAGGTTGCCGTGGATGTCGGAGAGCGCGGCGATTTTCATGGCGGCAGGTCGATGAGGGGAGTGGCGATTGTCGCCAATTCGGCGCGGGTCGTGCAATCGGGTCGTGCAATCGCTTCACGGCATCGGCACGCGATGCCGCGGCGGGCACGTCAGTCGGTCGCGAGGCGTGCGTACATCGCGAAATCGCCCGGCGTGCCGCGCACCATCCTGTAGGCGCGCAGCAGCCCTTCGTAGCGGTAGCCGCACTTCTGCAGCACGCGCGCGGAGCCGGCGTTGCTGGTCAGCACGACCGCCTGCATGCGCATGAAGCCGCCGTGCGTGAACGCCCACGCGGTGACGGCTTCGCACACCGCGCTCGCGATGCCGCGCCCCCAGTGCGACGGCGCGAGGTCGTACGCGATCTCCGCCGAGCGGTTTGCGGTAGACACCGTATGCAGCCCGACCGTCCCGGCGAGCGCGCCCGACGCGGTGTCGACGATCGCGAGACGCCGGATCGAATCCGGATCGGTCGATTCGATGTTGTCGAACATCGGCAGCAGATCGTCGGGCGAGCGCAGGTTCCAGCTCGTGCGACGGAACACGTCGGGGTTCGACAGGTACGCGTACCACGCATCGAGATCCGCGCGTTCGAGTTGCCTGAGCGACAGGCCGGGGAAACCGGCGCGGGGCGGTGCGGCGATTTTCATCGAGCCCGGCGCCTACGCGGCATGGCGCCGGTACAGCGCCAGCGAACCGGCGAGCGCGAGCAGCATCGCGCCGCACGTGCGTTCGAGCCACAGCGCGCCCGAGCGCTTCAGCAGCCGCACCGCGCGTGCGCCGAGCAGCGCGTAGCCGAACATCACCGCGCCGTCGAGCAGCGCGAACGTGACCGCGAGCGCGACGTACTGCGGCGCGAGCGGCGCCAGCGGATCGAGAAACTGCGGCAGGAACGCGGAGAAGAACAGATAGCCCTTCGGATTCGTCACCGCGGTCAGGAAGCTTTTCGCGAAGATCGATGCGTTGCGTCCGGAGGCCGTGCCGCGCTGCGCGACCACGACGTCGAGCGCCCCTTTCGACGTCAGCAGCCGGAGGCCGACATACGCGAGGTACGCGGCGCCGAGCCACTTCACGACCGAGAACCAGAACGCCGACGCCATCAGCAGCGCGCCGAGGCCGAGCGCGACCGCGACGATCAGCACGAAGTCGGACAGCATCGCGCCCGCGAAACCGAACGCCGCGCGGCGCACGCCGTAGCGCGAGCCGTTGGTCAGCGCGAGCAGCACGGTCGGGCCAGGTGTCGCGATGCCGACGAACGCGACGGCGGCGAAGAGCAGCAGGGTCGTTTCATGCATGAAGAACTCCCGGAGGAAAGCGCGCAGCCGATTATCGTCCGCGTCGCCCCGCGCTGTACAGGCGCGGCAGCCGTGACCATGGCCGCGTCCCGACTATCTCAATTTTGACAAGAAACTGTTGTCATTATTCCGCTTTGGAACGGAACCGGTTCCAACTACCATACCGGCCGCAGCGGGCATGCCCGCCGCGTCGTCGCGCGTGAACGTCGCCGGTCTCGCACCGCCGGGTGGATGTCGGCGCGCGCGCTACTCGCAACAGCCCGTCAGAACAATGGGCTCGCCGCCCGGAGACATACAACCTTGACGTCCCCCTCTCCCTAAAGGGAGAGGATTCCCACATCTGGCGATGCACGTCCGCATCGGAGAATGTTCAACGCAGCGTTGGTATCTCGATCATGCTCGACACCACATCTACTGCAGGCCCACTCTCTTATTCGCAGTCCCGCGATACCTTTCGGCCGCGTCGTGCTGTCTTTCGATCCGCACGACGAACAGGACTGGGTCGAACCGCTTTCGTCGACTTCCTCGAACGTGGCTCCGTGCGCCATCGCTTTGTAACGGAGTTTGTTTCGGAAGGACGACCAGGATGCGTCGTAGACGCTCTTCGCCATCCTGGTTCTGGCGAGTTTTGCGGCCGACACGTTGCCGACCGCGATGTAATCGAAGCGCCGCACCAGATCGAGCGCGAGCTTGTGCTGGAAGTCGGCGCGGGCATTGGCGATCTTTGCGTGCAGCTTCGCGATATGTCGCTTGTGCTTTCGTGCTCGCTGCGCTTTCGCCAGATTTTCCGCCGCTCGTCGACCGAACCGGTCATTGGGCAGCTTCTCGCCGGTCGAAAGTGTGGCGAAGTCTTTCAGGCCGAGATCGATGCCAACACCGGAGCGAATCGGGCGAGCCTGAACATCCGGCATCTCGATCACGATATTGAGAAACCAATTACCACGCGCGTCCTGCGCGAAGTTGCTCCCGTCCTTGATCTTGCCTTCGGGAAGCGGTCGACTGTTGAACACGCGAAACGTGTTGCCGGCGAAACGAAACGCGTCGCCCTCGCGCTTCAGGTCACGCCCCTTCAGCGGCACCCAGCCCAGCGATTTCCTGCCGCGATAGCGCAGATAAGGGCGTCGACGCTGACTGCGCGACTTCGCATATTGCTCGCACGTCGCGTTGACCGTGCCGGAGTGAATACCGAGTTCCTTGCTGCTGCCGGTCGTCAGCACGTTCAGGTCGAATCCTGTAGGCCACTTTTTGCCCCA
>NZ_JACFYV010000291.1:0-6870 GCF_016759955.1 Burkholderia sp. KCJ3K979 | reverse complement strand
GGCCTGCGCTGGGGGCTGATGGGGCAGTGCCTGACCTATCACCTCGGCGGCGGCGCGGGCGGGATCGCGCACTTTCTCGAACACCTGTCGGGGCCGATCACGAGCTGGTGGGACGACCTCGGCACGCCGTCGTTCGATCCGGAAGTCGATCGCAAGCTGACCGACGAGCTGCGCGCGATCCAGGGCGAGCGCTCGATGCAGGCACTGGCAGCGGAGCGCGATCGGCTGCTCGTCGAACTGATCGACGCGCGACGCCGCAGCTTCCTGCCCTGATCTTGATCTTGATCCTGATCTGGTCGCGCGCCGCGGCGCCACCGGTCATTGCTGCGACGTCGCCTGGCTGGCGGGCGGCACGTGGGCCAGCCATGCCGGGCTCGCGGCCTGCACGAGTTCGCGGTTGCGCGCACGCGTCGCGGCGTTCGGCGGATAGTTGCCGTCGTTGGTCGGCAGTTCGCCGTCGAGATAGGCCTGCTTGAGCTGGTCGATGACTTCCGCGCGCGTCAGCCCCTGCGCGGAGGGCGATGCGTCGGTCTGGGCAAAGGTGGGGGACAGTAGCGCGGCTGCGGCGGTCGCGACGGCGAATCGCAGGACGTTTTTCATGGCGGGCTCCGATCAAGGGGACGGGGTACCGGACGCGCGCGGCGATGCGCGGTGCGTTCGGATGGGTCCCATTGTCGCGAGCGGGTGCTGCGCGGACGATGACGCGTTCCGGGCAAAGCTGTCAGGTGCGGGCGTGCCCGCGTGACTTGAGCACGGTGCCGTTACAACTCGGCCGCCGCCGTGATCAACGTGGCTTCGAGCGCGAGCGTGGAGCGGGACGCGGCCGCCGGGCGATCGATCACGTATTCGAGTTCGCCGAGTTCCGGCAGCCCCGCGTCGAGCCGCGCGAGCCCGGCCGGGATCACGTAGCCGGCGAACGCGCTGACGCCGAGCCCCGCGCTCGCGGCCGCCCGCAGCACCGCGATGCTGCTGCTCACGACGGCGATCCGGTACGGTCGCCCGACGGCTTCGAGCGATTCGAGCACGCGGCGGCGCGACACGCTCGGCTCCGGATGCATTGCAAGCGGCAGCACGGCCTCGTGGCCGGTGATCCGCGAATCGGGGCCGGTGCACCAGTACAGCGGTTCGCTGCGGATCACGCGGCCGCGCCGGCTGCCGGCGATGCGTTTCGCGAACACGAGATCGTGCCGGCCTTCGTCGAGCGCGTCGAACAGGTCGCCCGACAGCCCGGTCGAGATCGCGAGCTCGACGTCCGGGTTGCGCTGCACGAAGCTCGCGAGCGCGGCCGTCAGGTGCGCCGACGCGAAATCCTCCGACATCGCGAGCCGCACCTTGCCCGACAGCGGCGGCCCGCAGACCGACGTGACGGCCTCGTCCATCAGTTCGAGGATGCGCACCGCGTAGCGGAACAGCGCGTCGCCGTGCTGCGACAGGTGCACGTTGCGCGTGTCGCGCTCGAACAGCGGCCGGTCGAGCAGCTCCTCGAGGCGGCGGATATGCTGGCTAACGGTCGATTGCGACAGGTTCACGCGCTCGGACGCGGCGGTGAAGCTGCCGGACTGGGCGACGGCGACGAAGCTGCGCAGCAGCTCGGGCGGTAACGGACGCATTGCTAAATCCACTGAATCGGTTTCGACAACTTCATAAATGGCCGGATTATGCGGCGCTAGTATCGGATCACGCGCCAGTGCGGCCTCCGCCAACGAGGGGCACCAGACGCGTAGCCCGTGTCGCGCCGCCGGCTGCATCGGTCAGTCTAAGCCATCCGGCGTCCGGCCCGAATCCGCATCATCCCATCGACCCCGAGAACGTGCTCGCACGACGAGCCGCCGGGCCGCGGCGCCCCGCCGCAGGAGACAGACAGTCCGCCCGGGATCGGCGTGCGGGCCTGACTCCCGCATGCGTCAGGCGCCCGTCACGAAGAGACTGGAGACGACTCATGATCATCTACGGAACCGCGCTGCTGGCGTTCTGCCACCTGGCCGGACTGTTCCTCGGCGACCTGCTCGGCAGCGCGATCGGCGTGAAGACCAACGTCGGCGGCGTCGGCATCGCGATGCTGCTGCTGATCTGCCTGCGCCTGTGGCTGCACCGGCGCGGCTGGCTGCCGAAGGAGACCGAGGCGGGCGTCGGTTTCTGGGGCGCGATGTACATCCCGGTCGTCGTCGCGATGGCCGCGAACCAGAACGTCGTCGCCGCGCTCAAGGGCGGGCCGGTCGCGCTGCTGGCCGCGGTCGGCGCGGTCGCGATCTGCGCATGCTGCATTGCGGTACTCGCGCGCACGGGGCGCGACGACACGGCCTTCGCGGGCGTGCCGCAATTCGAAGAACAATAACGGAGGCCGCCATGCTGCAGATGCTCGAAAAAACCGTCGCCCACAACGGGCTCGTCGCGTCGTTCGCGCTGGTCGGCCTGATCATGTGGCTGTCGTCGATCGCGTCGCGCAAGCTCACGTTCGGCCGCGTGCACGGCTCGGCGATCGCGATCGTCATCGGTCTCGTGCTCGCCTACGTCGGCGGCGCATTCACCGGCGGCGAGAAGGGGCTGGCCGACGTCAAGCTGTTCGCCGGTATCGGCCTGATGGGCGGCGCGATGCTGCGCGATTTCGCGATCGTCGCGACCGCGTTCGAAGTACAGCCGACCGAGGCGCGCAAGGCCGGGCTCGTCGGCGTCGTGTCGCTGCTGCTCGGCACCGTGCTGCCGTTCATCGTCGGCGCGTGCGTCGCGCGCGCGTTCGGCTACACCGACGCGGTCAGCATGACGACGATCGGCGCGGGCGCCGTCACCTATATCGTCGGGCCCGTTACGGGCGCGGCGATCGGTGCGAGCTCCGACGTGATCGCGCTCAGCATCGCGACCGGGCTCGTGAAGGCGATCATCGTGATGGTCGGCACGCCGGTCGCGGCCAACTTCATGGGCCTGAAAACGCCGCGCTCCGCGATGATCTTCGGCGGGCTGGCCGGCACCGTCAGCGGCGTGAGCGCGGGCCTTGCCGCGACCGATCGCCGGCTCGTGCCGTACGGTGCGCTGGTCGCGACGTTCCATACCGGCGTCGGCTGCCTGCTCGGGCCGTCGGTACTGTTCTTCACGACGCGCGCGCTGGTCGGCGCGTAGGGCCCTGCGACGCGGCCCGCGCGCGGGCCGCATCCATCGCCGCGTCCTCTGAGTCGCATTCTGCAACATCATCAATCGGCGGCGGCGCCAGGCTTAGAATGCCGCTGAACCCTCGAAGCGGAGAACTGTTCATGACCGGATGGAATCACGCGCGGCAGGCGCGCGATGCACGCCTCGCGGCCGGCGCGGCATACGCGCAGGGCAAGCGGGTCGATGCGCGCGACACCGTCGCGTTGCTCGAAGCGGTGCTGCGGCCCGGCGATCGCGTGTGCCTCGAAGGCGACAACCAGAAGCAGGCCGATCTGCTCGCCACCGCGCTCGCCGATGTCGACAGCGCGAAGATCCACGACCTGCACATGGTGCAGTCGGGCGTCGTGCTGCCCGAGCATCTCGACGTGTTCGAGCGCGGCATCGCGAAGCGGCTCGACTTCGCGTATTCGGGCCCGCAGTCGCAGCGCATCGCGAAGCTGCTGTTCGGCGGCAAGATCGCGCTCGGCGCGGTGCATACCTATCTCGAGCTGTTCGCCCGCTACTTCATCGACCTCACGCCGCAGGTCGCGCTGATCGCGGCCGTGAGCGCCGACCGCGACGGCAACCTGTACACCGGCCCGAACACCGAGGACACGCCGACCGTCGTCGAAGCCACCGCGTTCAAGGACGGCATCGTGATCGCGCAGGTCGACCGCATCGTCGACAAGGTGCCGCGCGTCGACATCCCCGGCGACCGTGTGCATTTCGTCGTCGAGGCCGGCCGGCCGTTCTACGTCGAGCCGCTGTTCACGCGCGATCCGGCCGCGATCACCGAAACGCAGATCCTCACCGCGATGCTCGCGATCAAGGGCATTTACGAGCCGTACAGGATCAAGCGCCTGAACCACGGGATCGGCTTCAACACGGCCGCGATCGAGCTGCTGCTGCCGACCTACGGCGCGAAGCTCGGGCTGAAGGGCAAGGTCTGCACGCACTGGGCGCTCAATCCTCACCCGACGCTGATTCCCGCGATCGAATCGGGCTGGGTCGAGCAGGTCCACTGCTTCGGCTCCGAGGTCGGGATGGACGACTACATCCGCGCGCGCTCCGACGTGTGGTTCACGGGCCCCGACGGGTCGCTGCGCTCGAACCGGGCGTTCTGCCAGACGGCCGGCCTCTATGCATGCGACATGTTCATCGGCTCGACGCTGCAGATCGACCTGTCCGGCCATTCGTCGACGGTCACCGCCGAGCGGATCGCCGGCTTCGGCGGCGCGCCGAACATGGGCAGCGACGCGCGCGGCCGACGCCATCCGAGCGAGCCGTGGCTGAAGGCCGGCGCGGAAGCCGACCCGGACACGCCGGCGGCGCTGCGGCGCGGCCGCAAGCTGGTCGTGCAGATCGGCGAGACGTTCGGCGACAAGAACGTGCCGATGTTCGTCGAGAAGCTCGACGCGCTGAAGCTCGCCGACAAGCTGCAGCTCGACCTCGCGCCGATCATGGTCTACGGCGACGACGTCACGCACATCGTCACCGAGGAAGGGATCGCGAACCTGCTGATGTGCCGCGACAAGGACGAACGCGAGCACGCGATTCGCGGCGTCGCCGGCTATACCGACGTCGGCCGCGGCCGCGACAAGAAGCTGGTCGAGCGGCTGCGCGAACGCGGCGTGATCCGCCGCCCGGAGGATCTCGGCATCGATCCGCTCGACGCCGACCGCCGCTGGCTCGCCGCGCGGTCGATCAAGGATCTGGTGCACTGGTCGGGCGGGCTCTATGCGCCGCCGGCCCGGTTCCGCAACTGGTGAGGAAGAGGGCATGGAACAGTTGAACTATCGCTTCACCGCGCGCGAACGCGCGAAGGGCGAGCAGGCCGCGGCGCTCGTCGGCGTGGTCGCGTCCGGCAACCTCGAGGTGCTGGTCGAACGCGTGCTGCCTGGCAACGAATGCGAGATCGACATCCGCACCGCGGCCGTCGGTTTCGGCGCGGTCTGGCAGGCGGTCGTATCGGATTTCGTCGAACGGCGCACGCCGGGCGGCCTGAAGCTGTCGATCAACGACGGCGGCGCGCGGCCCGACATGGTGTCGCTGCGGCTCGCGCAGGCCGTGCGCGCGATCGAGGGGGACGCATGATGAGCGACGTGATCCACGATGCGCCGGCGTTCGTCGCGAACGCGGCGAGCTGGTACGAAGCGTCGGCGCGGCAGCGCATCGACGGGCTGCTCGACGCGGGCAGCTTCACGGAATTCCTCGGGCCGGCCGAGCGTGTGACGAGTCCGCACCTGCCGCTGTTCGCGCTGCCGCAGCAGTTCGACGACGGGATGGTGGTCGGCCACGGCCGGCTCGACGGCAAGCCGGTGTTCGTCGCCGCGCAGGAGGGCCGCTTCATGGGCGGCGCGTTCGGCGAGGTGCACGGCGCGAAGCTCACCGGGTTGCTGCGCGCCGCGCGTGACGTCGGCAAGCCGGTGCTGATCCTGTTCGACACGGGCGGCGTGCGGTTGCAGGAAGCGAATGCGGGCGAGCTCGCGATCGCCGAGATCATGCGTGCGCTCGTCGAAGCGCGGGCGGCCGGCGTGCCGGTGATCGGGCTGATCGGCGGGCGCGCGGGCTGCTACGGCGGCGGCGGATTGCTCGCCGCGTGCTGTTCGGCGCTCGCGGTGTCGGAGCAGGGGCGCATCAGCGTGTCGGGGCCTGAAGTGATCGAGACCAATCGCGGCGTCGAGGAATTCGACTCGAAGGATCGCGCGCTGATCTGGCGCACGATGGGCGGCAAGCATCGGCGCTTGATCGGCGGTGCCGATCGTTACGTGGCCGATACGCCGGACGCGTTTCGCGCGGCCGCGCTCGACCTGATCGGCCGCGCGCCCACGTTCGATGCGGCGATGCTGCGTGAGGAACAGGCGCGTCTCGAAGCACGGATCGAGCGGTTCGGCGGCTGCCAGGATGCGCTCGACGTGTGGCGTGCGCTCGGGGCCGACGCGCCGGAAGCGATTCCGGGCATGCCCGACGACGAATTCGCGAAGCTCGCCGACCAGTTACAGGAGCAGAAATGAAACGACCCCCACGCTCACTTCGTTCGCTGCCCCCCGAGGGGGCGCCTGCCTCCCTTGGGGCGGCCCGGCGGGAGGCAGCATGACGCTCGATGAAGTACTGAACTCGCTGTTTCCCGCGGGCCATTCGATTGTGCGCAATGGCGGCCTGCTGACGGGCCACGCGGAACTGGCCGGCACGCGCGTCGACGTGATCGGCGTGGCCGACCGCCTGCCGTTCGGCATCGACGAGGCACTGACGCTCGCGTCGCGCGTGCTCGACACGGTCGCGCGCGGCGGCGACACGCCGATCCTCGTGCTGGTCGACAGCGACAGCCAGCGGATGAGCAAGCGCGACGAACTGCTGGGCCTGAACGAAGGGCTGTCGCATCTCGCCAAATGCCTGATGCACGCGGATCTCGCCGGACACCGGACGATCGGCGTGCTGTACGGCCACACGGCCGCCGGCGCGTTCATCGCGACCGCGCTCGCGACGCGCACGCTGCTCGCGGTGCCGGGCGCCGAGCCGGAGGTGATGGACCTGCCGTCGATGTCGCGCGTGACCAAGCTGCCGATCGACGTGCTGAAGGAGATGGCGCGTTCGACACCGGTATTCGCGCCGGGGCTCGACAACCTCGTGAAGATGGGCGCCGTCGACGCCGTGCTCGATCCGTCCCGCGCGCTCGACGCGCAGGTCGGCGAATGGCTTGGCAAGCCGGCCGAGCGCATCGACCGGCGCGCGGGACGGATCGAGCAC
>NZ_JACFYV010000290.1:0-6881 GCF_016759955.1 Burkholderia sp. KCJ3K979 | reverse complement strand
AAAAAGGCCGGCTAGAAGCCGACCTTTTTAGAAAACAGATGGTGCCCAGGAGAGGACTCGGTCACACATGCGCGACCCCGACTGCGCTTGCAAGCGCAGCCTTTCGAGTCCTCGCGCAAAGCGCGCAGGCGCTTTACTTCCTGGGCCGAAATGAAAAAAGGCCGGCAAAAGCCGACCTTTTTATAAATCAAGTGGTGCCCAGGAGAGGACTCGAACCTCCACGATGTTGCCACCGCTAGGACCTGAACCTAGTGCGTCTACCAATTCCGCCACCTGGGCACGTTTCGCTTGCTGCAGTGCGAAGACCGCTATTCTAGCGTGCCCGGAGAATCTGTCAACAGAATTTGAGGGGCGGACGAAAATATTAATCTGGGTGGCTTGATTGCCGAACCGGCGAGTGCATGGCCCGTGACGGCTGACGCGCCTTATCGATGTGCGGTGTGATGTCGGCGGGGTAAATGCGTCGACGCGAGCACGCATATCGATTTGTGCACCGGCAATGAAAAAAGGCCGGCAAAAGCCGACCTTTTTAGAAAACAGATGGTGCCCAGGAGAGGACTCGAACCTCCACGATGTTGCCACCGCTAGGACCTGAACCTAGTGCGTCTACCAATTCCGCCACCTGGGCACGTTTCGCTTACTGCAGTGCGAAGACCGCTATTGTAGCGTGCCGGCGAAGTCTGTCAACACAATTTCATCCGGAGCGGCAAAAATATTGCGCGCCTTGCGCCGCCGACCGTCACGCGCCAACCGGCTCCGCGCGCTTCGTCGTGAAATTCCAGCGCTGCGCCTGGCTCGTATCGACGCGGGCGGGCAGCAGCCCGGCCGCAAGGAACGTGTCGGCGATCTTCTGCTGTTCACCGAAGTTTTGCGTGACCACCGCGCGGACGAGATAGCTGCGTCGCGCATTCGCACGTGCGATCGTCGCGGCATCGAGCCCCCAGATCGGCGCGAGCGTGTTCGCGGCCTCCTGCGGATGGTCGCGTAGCCAAGCGCCGGCCTGCGACAGTTGGTCGAACAGGATCTGGATGACATCGGGGCGCGCGGCGGCGAAACTGCTCGACGCGAGGTAGTAGCGTTGGTACGACGCGAGTCCGTCGCCGTCGGCGAGAATCCGTACGTCGGGATTCCGGTCGACCGACGCGACATACGGATCCCACGTGATCCATGCGTCGACGCTGCCGCGCTCGAACGCGGCGCGGCCGTCCGCGGGTGTCAGGTAATGGATCGCCACGTCGGCGGGCGCGAGCTTCGCGCGGGCGAGCGCGGCAAGCAGCAGGTAGTGGCTACCGGCCGCCTTCGTGACCGCGATACGCCGGCCGTTGAGATCGGCGAGCGTGCGCAGCGCGCTGTCCTGCTTGACGACGATCGCCTGCGCCTTCGGCGAAGGTGCCTCCTGCGCGACGTACACGAAACGCGCATGCGCGGCCTGCGCGAAGACCGGCACCGTATCGGCCACGTCCGCGCTGAAGTCGACGGCGCCGACGTTGAGCGCTTCGGTCAGTGGCAATCCGCTCGCGAATTCATGCCATGACACGCGCAGGCCGAGCGGCGTCAGCGCCTGCTCGAGTGTGCCGCGCGTCTTGAGCAGCGTGATCAGCGTCGACGACTTCTGGTAACCGATGCGCAGCGTGGCCGGCGCGTTCTCGGCGTGCGCGCGGACACCGGCGGCAGCGAGGCCCGCGGCCAGCATCGCGCGCGCGAATGCGCGGCGGTTCATCGACGTCATGAAGGGTGCTCCTCGTTGGATGCGTTGAAAGCGAGGCGGCTAACGTAACAACGGGGAGGGCGATTGATAACCGATAAATTCTGCTATCGATCGGAGCGGCCGACATAAGGGCCGAGGACGGGCACTCGCGATGCAAGCGCCGAAATGAAAAAAGGCCGGCTAGAAGCCGACCTTTTTAGAAAACAGATGGTGCCCAGGAGAGGACTCGGTCACACATGCGCGACCCCGGCTGCGCTTGCAAGCGCAGCCTTTTGAGTCCTCGCGCAAAGCGCGCAGGCGCTTTGCTTCCTGGGCCGAAATGAAAAAAGGCCGGCAAAAGCCGACCTTTTTTATAAATCAAGTGGTGCCCAGGAGAGGACTCGAACCTCCACGATGTTGCCACCGCTAGGACCTGAACCTAGTGCGTCTACCAATTCCGCCACCTGGGCACGTTTTGCAGTAGCTGCTTGCTGCAAAGAAGCGAAATTATAGCGCCCCAATTATCGCTGTCAACACTTTTTTGCGATGCGCCGCAAACAGGCCGTCGCCGCGCGTGCTGGCGGCATTCCCGTCTTTGGGCGACACAGGCGGGTGATAGAATGACCCGCCGCCGTCAATATAGAACTGTCTGACGGACACCTCTATGTTGATGCCGTGCACCATCAGTCAACGCAACGAGAACAATCATCGACAAACCCTTGAGCAAATATCCGTACCCCATTCCGAGCCGTGAAGAGATTCTCGGCGTGCTGCGTACGAGCGACGCGCCGCTGGCCGCCAACGACATCGCAGAAGCCCTGTCGATCAAGCGTCAAGAGCGCGAGGGGTTCTTCCGGCGTGTCGCCGCGATGGAGCGCGACGGCCAGATCCGCCTCGACAAGCGTGGCCACTACCAGTTGACCCATCCGTCGAATTTCGTCGCCGGGCGCGTGCAGGGGCATCGCGACGGCTACGGGTTCGTGATCCGCGACGACGGCCAGGACGACCTGTTCTTGCCGAACGGCGAAATGCAGAAGGTGATGCACAACGACCGCGTGCTCGCGCGGATCGTCGGCTACGATCGCCGCGGCCGGCCGGAAGGGCATGTCGTCGAAGTCACGGAACGCGCGAACAAGCGCGTGATCGGCCGCCTGCTGAACGAGAACGGTGCGCTGATCGTCGCGCCGGAAGACAAGCGCATCGGCCACGACATCCTGATCACCCAGAACGTGAAGAAGGCGAAGGTCGGGCAGGTCGTCGTCGTCGAACTGACCGATTTCCCGAGCCGTCATTCGCAGCCGCTCGGCCGTGTCGTCGAAGTGCTCGGCGATATCGACGATCCGGGCATGGAAATCGAAATCGCGGTGCGCAAGTACGGCGTGCCGCATGAATTCAGCCAGCCGGCGCTCGACGAAGCCGCGGCGCTGCCCGACAAGGTGCGCCCGGCCGACCTGCGTTTCCGCGTCGACCTGCGCGACGTGCCGCTCGTGACGATCGACGGCGAGGACGCCCGCGACTTCGACGATGCCGTCTACTGCGAGCCGGTCAAGGTCGGCCGCGGCGACGGCTTCCGGTTGATCGTCGCGATCGCCGATGTGTCGCACTACGTACAGCCGGGTAGCGGGCTCGACGCCGACGCGCTCGAGCGCAGCACGTCGGTCTACTTCCCGCGTCGCGTGATTCCGATGCTGCCGGAGAAGCTGTCGAACGGCCTCTGTTCGCTGAATCCGCAGGTCGATCGCTGTGTGCTCGCATGCGACATGGTGATCACCGCGCGCGGCGAGATCAAGGCCTACCAGTTCTACCCGGCCGTGATCCATTCGGCGGCGCGCCTCACGTACACCGAAGTCGCGGCCGTGCTGTCGAACACGAAGGGGCCGGAGGCCGCGCGCCGCGCCGATCTGCTGCCGCACCTGCAGGATCTGTACGGCGTCTACAAGTCGCTGTTCGCCGCCCGTCAAAAACGCGGTGCGATCGACTTCGACACGACCGAGACCTACATCGTCTGCAACTCGCAGGGCAAGATCGAGCAGATCGTGCCGCGCCAGCGCAACGACGCGCACAAGCTGATCGAGGAATGCATGCTGGCCGCGAACGTCTGCGCGGCCGATTTCCTGAAGCGCAACAAGCATCCGGGCCTGTACCGCGTGCACGCGGGGCCGACGCCGGAGAAGCTCGAGAACCTGCGCGCGTTCCTGCGCGGCATGGGCCTGTCGCTCGGCGGCGGCGACAAGCCGCATGCGAGCGACTACGCGGCGCTGATGGCGCAAATCCGCGACCGGCCGGACGCACAGATGCTGCAGCCGATGCTGCTGCGCTCGATGCAGCAGGCGGTCTACAGCCCGGACAACATCGGTCACTTCGGCCTCGCGTACGAGGCGTACGCGCACTTCACGAGCCCGATCCGCCGCTATCCGGACCTGCTCACGCACCGTGCGATCTACGCGATCCTGTCGGGCAAGAAGTACACGCCGAAGGCGCCGGAAGGCTTCGAGCTGAACACCGCGCTGTCGCCGCGCGCTCGCGCGATGCAGCAGGCCGACGACGAAGCGCGCAACCGCTCGCGCTCGAACACGGCGATCTGGGAAGAGCTCGGCTTGCACTGCTCGGCGAACGAGCGCCGTGCGGACGAGGCGTCGCGAGACGTCGAAGCGTGGCTCAAGTGCTACTTCATGCGCGACAAGCTCGGCGAGGAGTATGGCGGGATGGTGAACGGCGTGACGTCGTTCGGCATCTTCGTGCAGCTCGACACGCTGTTCATCGAAGGGCTCGTGCACGTGACGGAACTCGGCTCGGACTACTTCCAGTACGACGAGATCAAGAACGAGTTGCGCGGCGAACGCACGGGCATCCGCTATCGCCTGTCGGATCGCGTGCGCGTGCAGGTGAGCCGCGTCGATCTCGATGCGCGCAAGATCGATTTCCGCCTCGTGCGCGATACGCCGGTGAAGGCGCCGCGTCCGTCGCCCGCGCCGGCTGCCGGCATCGATCGCAATGGCAGCGGCAATGGCCCGCGCGTGCGTGCGCTGCCGCCGGTGGAGGAAACCGTGCCGCGTCGCAAGAAGGCCGCGAGCGCGCCGAGCGTCGCGGTGCAGGAAGCGCGCGCCGCGCGTGGCGCCGCGAAGAAGAAGAGCGGCGGTGCCGGCGGTGGCGCACCCGCGAAGCCGACTGCGAAGAAGGCTCGCGCCCGCAAGAAGTATTGAGTGTTCGGGGCGGCGTACGCGCACGCCCTGCAGTATCGAGAGACGCCGCGTCACCGGTCATCGGCCGGCCACGCGGCGCTTTCCTTTTCCATGGATCGCGGCCGCGCCCGTCGCGCGGCCGCACGTTTGATCGAAGGTTGTTCCAGTCATGTCACGTCTGAAGGTTCTTTACGGTTTTCATGCGGTGACCGCACGTTTGCGGCACGATGCATCGACGGTGGCGGAGGTGCTGTACGACCAGACGCGCCGCGACCGCCGCATGCAGGACTTCCTGCACGCCGCGAAGGAAGCGGGCGTGCGGCTGATCGCAGCCGACGAAACGCGCCTGTGGGGCCTCGCGCACACCGAGCGCCATCAGGGTGTCGTCGCGCGCGTCGAGGACATGCCGCTTGCGCAGAACCTCTCCGAGCTGCTCGACGGCATCAACGGGCCCGCGCTGCTGCTCGTGCTCGACGGCGTCACCGATCCGCACAACCTCGGCGCATGCCTGCGGGTCGCCGATTCAGCCGGCGCGCATGCGGTGATCGCCCCGCGTGACCGCGCGGTCGGCCTGAACGCGACCGCGGCCAAGGTGGCGAGCGGCGCGGCCGACACGGTGCCGTACATCACGGTGACGAACCTCGCCCGCGCGCTGCGCGAGCTGAAGGAAGCGGGGGTATGGATCATCGGCACGTCGGACGAGGCGTCGGCGACGCTCTACGAAACGAAGCTCGACGGCCCGGTCGCGCTCGTGATGGGCGCGGAAGGCGAAGGCATGCGCCGGCTCACGCGCGATACCTGCGACGAAGTGATGAGCATCCCGATGGCCGGCAGCGTGGAAAGCCTGAACGTGTCGGTCGCCAGCGGTGTCTGCCTGTACGAAGCCGTGCGTCAGCGGCGCGTGAAGGGCTGAACCTTCGGGCTGAACCCCGGGGCTGACCCGGGGCCGACCCGCCCGTCCCGCGCGCGATGCGCGGGCGTCGAATGACCCGCACGACGCGTGCCCCGATGCAAGGCGGCACGCGGCTCTCCGGAACCCGCGACCGATGACCCTGTTTCGTATTGGCGCCTGCTGCGCCGTGTTCGGCCTGCTGGCGGCCTGCACGTCGCCGTCGCTCGTCGAACGCGGCACCTACTACGCCGACACGAGCCTGCACGCGCGCGGCGCCGATTCGCGGATTCGCTTTCTCGTCATGCATTACACCGAAAGCGACGAGACGAAATCGCTGCGCACGCTGACGGGCGACTCGGTCAGCGTGCATTACGTCATCCCGCCGCAGCCGCGCGCCGAACGCGGGATGCCCGTCATCTACCAGCTCGTCCCGGAAGCGCGGCGCGCGTGGCACGCGGGCGTCAGCGAGTGGCAGGGCACGACCGAGCTGAACGCGGTGTCGATCGGCATCGAGAACGTGAACCGCGGCCCGCTCGATCCGCAGCACCGCACCTGGCAGCCATATCCGCCCGAACAGGTCGACGCGCTGACCCGCCTGTCGAAGGACATCGTCGCGCGCTACGGCATTCCGCCGACGCGCGTGGTCGGGCACAGCGATATCGCGCCTCAACGCAAGATCGATCCCGGCCCGCTGTTTCCTTGGCATGCGCTCGCGCAAGCCGGCGTCGGCGCATGGCCGGACGACGCGACCGTCGCCGCTCGGCTCGCCGGCCGCGACCCGCACGCGCCGGTCGACGTGCGCGAATTGCAGCTCAAGCTCGCGCGCTACGGCTACGACGTGCCGACCGACGGCGTGCTCGACACGCGTACGCGGCGCGTGTTCGCGGCGTTCCAGATGCATTTCCGGCCGTCCGATTACGCGGGCAATCCGGACGCGGAAAGCGATGCGATCGCGCAGGCGCTGCTCGACAAGTACTTCCCCGGCACGCAAGCGGCGGACCCCGCGCCGGCGGCCGACACACCCTGAATACGCGGCGCGGCGCACGCCGAAAAACGCGGGGACGTCCGCCGACTCCGGTAAACTGGCGGTTTTCCGCAATCCCGCAGCATTACCACGCCA
>NZ_JACFYV010000028.1:0-51451 GCF_016759955.1 Burkholderia sp. KCJ3K979 | reverse complement strand
GACGGCGCGACGGCCTGCGCGGTCGCGGTGCGCGGCCTGCGGATGTTCGGCGCGCAGATCGACTACCTGGTGCCGAACCGCTTCGAATACGGCTACGGCCTCACGCCCGAGATCGTCGAGCTCGCGGCCGCGCGCAAGCCCGACCTGCTGATCACCGTCGACAACGGGATCGCGAGCGTCGCCGGCGTCGAAGCCGCGAACGCGCGCGGCATCGACGTGCTCGTGACCGACCACCACCTGCCCGGCGACGCGCTGCCCGCCGCGCGCGCGATCGTCAACCCGAACCAGCCCGGCTGCGCATTCCCGAGCAAGCACCTCGCCGGCGTCGGCGTGATGTTCTACGTGCTGCTCGCGCTGCGCGCCGAGCTGCGCCGCCGCGGTGCATTCGCGAGCAAGGAGGCCGAGCCGCGCCTCGACGGCCTGCTCGACCTCGTCGCGCTCGGCACCGTCGCCGACGTCGTGCGGCTCGACAGCAACAACCGCGTGCTGGTCGCGCAGGGGCTGCAGCGCATCCGCAACGGCCGCATGCAGCCGGGCATCGCCGCGCTGTTCCGCGCCGCCGCGCGCGAAGCGCGCACCGCGTCGGGCTTCGACCTCGGCTTCGGCCTCGGCCCGCGCCTGAACGCCGCCGGGCGGCTGTCCGACATGTCGCTCGGCATCGAATGCCTGATCACCGACGACATCGGCCGCGCGTGGGATCTCGCGCAGCAGCTCGACGTGATGAACCGCGAGCGCCGCGAAATCGAGGCCAGCATGCAGCAGCAGGCGCTCGCCGATCTCGCCGACGTCGATCCGGCCGACGCGTGCACGATCACGCTGTTCAATCCCGCGTGGCACCAGGGCGTGATCGGCATCGTCGCCGGCCGGCTCAAGGAGAAATTCCACCGTCCGTCGTTCACGTTCGCGCACGCCGACGACGAAGGCCGGCGGGTCAAGGGTTCCGGCCGATCGATCGCCGGCTTCCACCTGCGCGACGCGCTCGACCTCGTGTCGAAGCGCGAACCGGACCTGATCGTCGCGTTCGGCGGCCACGCGATGGCGGCCGGCCTCACGCTCGACACCGACAACGTGCCGCGCTTCGCGGCCGCGTTCGAGGCCGTCGCGCGCGAATGGCTGTCCGACGACGCGCTGGCCCGCGTGATCGAGACCGACGGCGAACTCGAGGACGCGTACTTCACGCCGCAGTTCGTCGGCCTGCTCGACGAAGCCGTGTGGGGGCAAGGCTTTCCGGCCCCGCTTTTCTCGGGCGAATTCGACGTCGTGTCGCAGTCGCTCGTGAAGGAAAAGCACCTGAAGCTGCAGCTGGCGCGCGGCCGCCAGCGCTTCAACGCGATCTGGTTCAACCACACCGAGCCGCTGCCGGCGAGCGCGCTGGTCGCGTACCGGCTCGTCGCCGATACGTGGAACGGCGTCACGCGCGTCCAGTTGATCGTCGAACACGCGGCCGGCTGAGCGGGCCGACCGCCCCGCGACGCGCCGCCGCACGCGTGCACGCCGCGCCGGACGGGGCCGCCGACACGCGTACGGGCACCGTTTGCGTCACCGGGCAACCCTCCCGATCAGCTATAATTCCGCTTTTTTACGAAGCCGGAACAGCGAACGATCATGGAAGCGGAACGTCTCAACGCGATCGAAAGCTCCCTGCTCGACCTGCGCAATCGCGCGGGCGAGCTTCGGGGGTATCTTTGACTACGACGCCAAAGCTGCGCGTCTGACCGAAGTCAACAAGGAACTCGAAGACCCGAACGTCTGGAACGATTCAAAGAACGCCCAGGCACTCGGCCGCGAGAAGAAGCTGCTCGAAGGCGTCGTCACGACGCTCACCGCGCTCGATAGCGACCTGCGCGATGCGCTCGACCTGTTCGAGCTGGCACGCGAGGAAGGCGACGAAGACACCCTTCTCGCATCCGAAGACGACGCCGCGAAGCTCGAAGCGCGCGTCGGCGACATCGAATTCCGCCGGATGTTCTCGAACCCGGCCGATCCGAACAACTGCTTCATCGACATCCAGGCCGGCGCCGGCGGCACCGAGGCATGCGACTGGGCGTCCATGCTGCTGCGCCAGTACCTGCGCTACTGCGAGCGCAAGGGCTTCAAGGCGGAAGTGCTCGAAGAGTCCGACGGCGACGTCGCCGGCATCAAGAACGCGACGGTCAAGGTCACGGGCGAATACGCGTACGGCTTCCTGCGCACCGAAACGGGCATCCACCGCCTCGTGCGCAAGTCGCCGTTCGACTCGTCGGGCGGCCGCCACACGTCGTTCTCGTCGGTGTTCGTCTATCCGGAAATCGACGACTCGATCGAAGTCGAGATCAACCCGGCCGACCTGCGCATCGACACGTACCGCGCCTCGGGCGCGGGCGGTCAGCACATCAACAAGACCGACTCCGCGGTGCGGATCACGCACATGCCGACGGGCATCGTCGTGCAGTGCCAGAACGACCGCTCGCAGCACCGCAACCGCGCCGAAGCGATGGCGATGCTGAAGTCGCGCCTCTACGAAGTCGAAATGCGCAAGCGCCAGGCCGAGCAGGACAAGCTCGAATCGAGCAAGACCGATGTGGGCTGGGGCCACCAGATCCGCTCGTACGTGCTCGACCAGAGCCGCGTGAAGGACCTGCGCACGAACGTCGAAATGAGCAACACGCGGGCGGTGCTCGACGGCGACCTCGACGACTTCATCAGCGCGAGCCTCAAACAGGGCGTGTAAGCGCCGCGGCGCGGCCGGCCCGCGCCGCCCTTTCCGTTGCCTTGCCGCACCCCACTCCGAATTCCGACCATCATGACCGAACCGACCCAAACGCAGCCCGCCGTCACCGCGGACGAAAACCAGATCATCGCCGAGCGCCGCGAGAAGCTGCGCGCGTTGCGCGAGCAAGGCGTCGCCTACCCGAACGATTTCCGCCCCGAGCACCACGCAGCCGACCTGCAGGCCAAATTCGCCGATTCGGACAAGGCCGCGCTCGAAGCGAACCCGGTCGAGGTGTCGGTGGCCGGCCGCATGATGCTCAAGCGCGTGATGGGCAAGGCGAGTTTCGCGACGGTGCAGGACGGCTCGGGCCAGATCCAGTTCTTCGTGACGCCGAACGACGTCGGCGCCGACACCTACGACGCGTTCAAGAAGTGGGACCTCGGCGACATCGTCGCCGCGCGCGGCGTGCTGTTCCGCACCAACAAGGGCGAGCTGTCGGTCCAGTGCAAGGAGCTGCGTCTGCTGTCGAAGGCGCTGCGCCCGCTGCCGGACAAGTTCCACGGCCTGTCCGACCAGGAAATGCGCTACCGCCAGCGCTACGTCGACCTGATCGTCACGCCGGAAACGCGCGACACGTTCCGCGCCCGCACGAAGACGATCGCGTCGATCCGCAAGTTCATGGACAACGCCGACTTCATGGAAGTCGAGACGCCGATGCTGCACCCGATCCCGGGCGGCGCGGCCGCGAAGCCGTTCGTCACGCATCACAATGCGCTCGACATGCAGATGTTCCTGCGCATCGCGCCGGAGCTGTACCTGAAGCGCCTGATCGTCGGCGGCTTCGAGCGCGTGTTCGAGATCAACCGCAATTTCCGGAATGAAGGCGTGTCGCCGCGCCACAATCCGGAATTCACGATGATGGAGTTCTACGCCGCGTACACCGACTACCGCTGGCTGATGGACTTCACCGAGCAACTGATCCGCCAGGCGGCAATCGATGCGCTCGGCACCGCGACGATCCAGTATCAGGGCCGCGAGCTCGACCTCGCGAAGCCGTTCCATCGCCTGACGATCACGCAGGCGATCCAGAAGTACGCACCGGACTACACCGACGGCCAGCTGTCGGACGACGCGTTCCTGCGCACCGAACTGAAGCGCTTCGGCGTCGACGTGTCGCAGCCGGCGTTCCTGAACGCCGGCATCGGCGCGCTGCAGCTCGCGCTGTTCGAGGAAACGGCCGAAGCGCAGCTGTGGGAGCCGACGTTCATCATCGACTACCCGGTCGAGGTGTCGCCGCTCGCACGCGCATCGGATACTGTGCCGGGCATCACCGAGCGTTTCGAGCTCTTCATGACCGGCCGCGAGATCGCGAACGGCTTCTCGGAGCTGAACGATCCGGAAGACCAGGCCGCGCGCTTCAAGAAGCAGGTCGAGCAGAAGGACGCGGGCGACGAGGAAGCGATGTTCTTCGACGCCGACTACATTCGCGCGCTCGAATACGGGATGCCCCCGACCGGCGGCTGCGGGATCGGCATCGACCGTCTCGTGATGCTGCTGACCGACAGCCCGACGATCCGCGACGTGCTGTTGTTCCCGCATCTGCGCCGCGAAGACTGACGGCCGCGACCGCGTGTGCGCCGCCCCCCGTGGCGCGCACGCGTCGGCTTTGTAACGACGCGTAAATCCCGCCAGCCGGCGTCTGCCGGCCTTCGATCCTTCCCCGTTTTATTCCCTTGTCGCGACGCCCTTCTCCGGGTTTTCCCGGTAGCAAGCGTTGATCCCGTGCTGCAATTCGTTACACCTTGATACGGTGCACCTCTGGGCCGTGGACGACACTCCTGTTGCGTCACCACGCATGACCACGGGACCAGAACGAGGCGCCGGAACGCCGAGTCTGCTCGCTCCCGAGCGTGGGATCCTGCTCCGGCGCAGCGCGCCGATCCGGATCGACCTTGGAGAACAAAATGGACAACCAGAATCAGACCACGCCGCAAAAGCAACGCCTCCACCCGCTGATCGCCACCGCAGCCGGCGCCGTCATCGTCGCCAGCCTCGCGGCGACGGCAGCGATCACGGGCGTGTTCCCGAAAGCCACCAGCAGCAATGAACAGAATGGTCAGACCCAGGCTGCGCTGATCGCGTCGCAGCCGGCCGTCGATACGGCCGCGGCCGCCAGCGCCGCGCTGGCCGCACAAGCGCAGCGGCAGGCCGCGGAACAGGCCGCCGCGCAGCAGAAGGCCGCCGTCGCGCAGGCCGAGCCGAAGCCGGCGCCGCGCCCGGCCGCGCCGCACCGCCGTCACACGACCGCGCCGCAGCCGCCGCAATACGCGCAGCAGCCGTCGGCGCCGGCGCAAGCCTACTGCCAGAGTTGCGGCACGGTCGTCGCGATCACGCAGACGCGCACGCCGGGTCAGAGCTCGGGCATCGGCGCCGTGGGCGGCGCAGCGGCGGGCGGCCTGCTCGGCAACCAGTTCGGCAACGGCAACGGCCGCACCGCGATGACGATCATCGGCGCGCTGGGCGGCGGTCTCGCCGGCAACCAGGTCGAGAAGCAGGTCCGCGCGGAAACCGACTATCAGGTGCAAGTGCAGATGGAAAGCGGCGCGACGCGCACGTTCACGTACCACAACCCGCCGCCGTTCGGCCAGGGTCAGCGCGTGCGGATCGAGAACGGCACGCTGGTCGGCGCTTGAAGCTGATCGTGTAGTCGCCGGCGTCCCGCTGCCCGCACGTCGTGCGCGGCGTCGCCCAAAACGAAAACGGCTCGCGAGCAAGCGCTCACGAGCCGTTTTTCATTGACGCGGCGCGCACCGTTGCAGCGCCCGCCGTGGCCGTTCGGGTCGGGGCCGATCAGTCCTCGTCGTCGAAATCCGATTCGTCGATCCAGTGCGCCTGGATCGCCTCGAGGATCTTCTCGCCGGAATGCGTCGGATCGTCGTCGAAGCCGTCGAGCTCGAGCACCCACTGGCGCAGGTCGACGAAGTTGATCCGCTGCGGGTCGATGTCGGGGTGCTTGTCCGCCAGCGCAATGGCTATTTCACGCGAATCGGTCCATTTCATCGCCTGCCTCCGGTTCCTGTCAGTGATTTTCCTTCGCGTGGTTGATCGAGTACTTCGGGATCTCGACCACCAGGTCTGAATCTTCCTTCACGATCGCCTGGCACGACAGGCGCGACGTCGGCTCCAGGCCCCACGCCTTGTCCAGCAGATCGTCCTCGTCCTCCTCGGACGGCGTCAGATCGTTGAAGCCTTCGCGGATCACCACGTGGCACGTCGTGCATGCGCACGACTTCTCGCATGCATGTTCGATCTCGATCCCGTGATCGAGCAGGTTGTCGCAGATACTCTTGCCGGGCGTCGCGTCGATCACCGCGCCGTCCGGGCACAGTTCGACGTGAGGCAGCACCACCAGTTGAGGCATGTTCGTTCCGTCAGTCAGGGTGCGGCGCCGCGCGCCGCACGTTCATCATCGCGCGGGCCGTTGCCGGCCGATGCGCGGTTCGTGGGTTCAGATCTCGTCGAGCCGGCGGCCCGACAGCGCGCGCCTGATGCTCTTGTCCATCCGGCGCGCCGCGAATTCGTCGGTCCCGTCGGCCAGCGCCTTGGTCGCCGCTTCGATCGCATTCGTATCGTCGCCCTGCGCGACCGCGCGCAACGCCGCGGCGAGCGCATCGACCTGCGCGCGCTCGTCGGCCTCGAGCAGTTCGCCGTCGGCCGCCAGCGCGGCCTGCGTCGCCTCGAGCATCCGTTCGGCCTCGACCTGCGCTTCGCGCAGCGCGCGGGCCCGCATGTCGATTTCGGCGGTCTTGAAGCTGTCTTCCAGCATCTTCGCGATGTCGTCGTCGGCGAGGCCGTACGACGGCTTCACGACGACCGATGCCTCGACGCCCGACAACTGCTCGCGTGCGAACACCGACAGCAGGCCGTCCGCGTCGACCTGATAGGTCACGCGAATGCGAGCCGCGCCCGCCGTCATCGGCGGAATGCCGCGCAGCTCGAAGCGCGCGAGCGACCGGCAGTCGGCGACGAGCTCGCGCTCGCCCTGCACGACGTGGATCGCCATCGCGGTCTGGCCGTCCTTGAAGGTCGTGAATTCCTGCGCACGCGCGATCGGAATCGTCGAGTTGCGCGGAATGATCTTCTCGACGAGGCCACCCATCGTCTCGACACCGAGCGACAGCGGAATCACGTCGAGCAGCAGCCAGTCGTCGCCGGTGCCGCGATTGCCCGCGAGCAGATCGGCCTGGATCGCCGCGCCGAGCGCGACGACCTGATCCGGATCGAGGTTCACGAGCGGCGGCTGGCCGAAATACTTCGCGACCGCGTCGCGGATCACCGGCATGCGCGTCGCGCCGCCGACGAGCACGACGCCCTTGATGTCGGCCGGCGTGACCTGCGCATCGCGCAGCGCCTTGCGGGTCGGCGTGAGCGTGCGCTGCACGAGCGGCTCGACGAGCGACGCGAAGGTATCGTGCGAAATCGTCTGCACGAGGTGTGCGCCGCTCGACAGCGTCACGTCGAGCGCCGCTTCGGGCGCCGACGACAGCGCTTCCTTCAGCACGCGCACCCGATCGAGCAGCAGGCGCACGTCTTCGGGCGCGAGCGTCTTCGCGTCGATCCCGGCCTGCGCGAGCACGTGGCCGAACAGCGCGTGGTCGAAATCGTCGCCGCCGAGCGCGGAATCGCCGCCCGCGGCCAGCACCTCGAACACGCCCTTGGTCAGCTTCAGGATCGACAGGTCGAACGTGCCGCCGCCGAGGTCGTACACCGCGTAAAGGCCTTCGGCCGCGTTGTCGAGACCGTAGGCAATCGCCGCGGCGGTCGGTTCGTTCAGCAGGCGCAGCACGTTGAGGCCCGCGAGACGCGCGGCATCCTTGGTCGCCTGGCGCTGCGCATCGTCGAAGTAAGCCGGCACCGTGATCACCGCGCCGACCAGCTCGTCGCCGAGCGAATCTTCCGCGCGATAACGCAGCGTCGCGAGAATCTCGGCCGACACTTCGACCGGGCTCTTCACGCCGTCGATCGTACGGATCTGCACCATGCCCGGCGCATCGACGAATTCGTACGGCGCGTTCGCCGCGCCTTCGACCTCGGCCTTGCCGCGGCCCATGAAGCGCTTGACCGACACGATCGTATTGCGCGGATCGGTCGCGGCCTGCTCCTTCGCTTCGTGGCCGATGCGGCGGCCGCCCTTCTCGAGGTAACGGACCACCGACGGCAGCAGCACGCGGCCCGCTTCGTCCGGCAGGACTTCGGGCACGCTGTTGCGCACGGCGGCGACGAGCGAGTTCGTCGTGCCGAGATCGATCCCGACGGCGAGTCGCCGCTGGTGCGGCGCCGGCGCCATGCCCGGTTCGGAAATTTGCAGTAAAGCCATCTTGGTTCGTTCGGGCGCTCGGCCCGTTTGCTGCGCGTGCCGCAAGGCACGCGGTTAAGTTTCGAGGCGCTCGATCTGCGCGCCCACTTCCGACGCGACTCGTTCGATGAACATCAGCTGACGCACGGCTTCCGCGGCGGCCTGGTCGGCACCGCTGTCGAGCAGCGTGCCGAGGCGCTCGACGCGCACGCGCTTCTCGTCGCGCAGCTCGGCAAGCAGCGCATCGAGCGCGTCGACGTTGCGGGCGGCCGCGGCATCCTCGATGCCCTCGCGCCACTCCATCTGCTGCATCAGGAACGCAGGCTCCATCGCCGTGTTGTTTTCCGCGCCGATGTCGACACCGCGCAGCGACAACAGATAGGACGCGCGCTTCAACGGATCGCGCAGCGTGCGGTACGCCTCGTTCGCGCGAGTGGCCCATTGCATCGCGATGCGCTTTTGCGCGTCGCCGGCCGCCGCGAAGCGGTCGGGATGCACCTGCGTCTGCACCGTCCGGTAGGCGGCGTCGAGCGCCGTCTCGTCGAGCGCGAATTGCGCCGGCAGGTGAAACAGGTCGAAATGGCTGTCTTTCAGCGAAACCATCGTCGCGTTCAATTCCGGTTCGTCGTGCGGCAAGCGCCGCACATTAAAAAGGCGGCCCGTGCCGCCTCTTGCCCGCATCGCGCGGAGGGAGCCGCGTCACACGCGGAACGATTCCCCGCACCCGCACTCGTCCTTCACGTTCGGGTTGTTGAACTTGAACCCTTCGTTCAGGCCTTCGCGGGCGAAGTCGAGCTCGGTGCCGTCGATATACGCGAGGCTCTTCGGATCGACGACGACCTTCACGCCATGGCTCTCGAACACCTGATCCTCCGGAGCCAGATCGTCGACATACTCGAGCTTGTACGCGAGCCCCGAGCACCCGGTCGTACGAACGCCAAGCCGCAGGCCCACACCCTTGCCGCGACGGACGAGGTATTTCTGAACGTGCTGTGCTGCTTTTTCGGTCAGTGTAATTGCCATGATGTCCTTGCCGCGGCGCCCCACCCGGAGGCCCCGCGTTTCCTTCCCTAGCCGCTCGATGCCGCTCAGGCGGCTGCCTGATCGCTTTCCTTGGTGTCGTGGCGCTTCTTGTAGTCGGCCACGGCTGCCTTGATCGCGTCTTCCGCGAGGATCGAGCAGTGAATCTTCACCGGCGGCAGCGCGAGTTCTTCGGCGATCTGCGTGTTCTTGATCGACAGTGCCTCGTCGAGCGTCTTGCCCTTCACCCATTCGGTGACGAGCGAGCTCGATGCGATCGCCGAACCGCAACCGTAGGTCTTGAACTTCGCGTCTTCGATCACGCCGTCCGCGCCGACGCGGATCTGCAGCTTCATCACGTCGCCGCATGCCGGCGCGCCGACCATGCCCGTGCCGACCGTGTCGTCGTCCTTCGCGAACGAACCGACGTTGCGCGGGTTTTCGTAGTGATCCAGAACCTTGTTGCTGTAAGACATGACTCAGACTCCTTGACTCGTTACGTCTGCGTGCGTCAATCCGCCCGCGGTTGCATTCAATGCGGTATCAGTGCGCGGCCCATTCGATCGTCGACAGATCGATGCCTTCCTGGTGCATTTCCCAGAGCGGCGACAGTTCGCGCAGCTTCGCGATCTTGCTGTTCAGCAGGTTGATCACGAAGTCGACTTCCTGCTCCGTCGTGAAGCGGCCGACCGTGAAGCGGATCGAGCTGTGCGCGAGCTCGTCGTTGCGGCCGAGCGCACGCAGCACGTACGACGGCTCCAGCGACGCCGACGTGCACGCGGAGCCCGACGACACCGCGACGTCCTTGATCGCCATGATCAGCGACTCGCCTTCGACGAAGTTGAAGCTGATGTTCAGGTTGTGCGGGACACGGTGATCCATGTCGCCGTTCACGTAGGTTTCCTCGATCTGCGACAGGCCGCGCAGCAGCTTGTCGCGCAGCATGCGGATGCGCTCGTTCTCGGTCGCCATTTCCTCGCGCGCGATGCGGAACGCTTCACCCATGCCGACGATCTGGTGCGTCGGCAGCGTGCCCGAACGCATGCCGCGCTCGTGACCGCCGCCGTGCATCTGCGCTTCGATGCGCACGCGCGGCTTGCGGCGCACGTACAGTGCGCCGATGCCCTTCGGGCCGTAGGTCTTGTGTGCCGAGAACGACATCAGGTCGACCTTCAGCTTCGCGAGGTCGATCGCGACCTTGCCGGTCGACTGCGCGGCATCGACGTGGAACACGATGCCCTTCTCGCGGCAGATTTCGCCGATCGTCTCGATGTCCTGGATCACGCCGATCTCGTTGTTCACGTGCATCACCGACACGAGGATCGTGTCCGGGCGCAGCGCGGCCTTGAACACGTCGAGGTCGATCAGGCCGTCATCCTTCACGTCGAGATAGGTGACTTCGAAACCGTCGCGCTCGAGCTCGCGGCACGTATCGAGCACGGCCTTGTGCTCGGTCTTCACCGTGATGATGTGCTTGCCCTTGCCCTTGTAGAAGTTCGCGGCGCCCTTGATCGCGAGGTTGTCCGACTCCGTGGCGCCGGACGTCCAGATGATCTCGCGCGGGTCGGCGTTCACGAGTGCGGCCACCTGTTCGCGCGCTTCCTCGACTGCACGCTCCGCGTCCCAGCCGTAAGCGTGGCTGCGCGACGCCGGGTTGCCGAACTGCTCGCGCAAGTACGGCACCATCTTGTCGACCACGCGCGGATCGACGGGCGTCGTCGCGCTGTAATCCATATAGATGGGCAGGTGGAGAGTCTCTTGGGTCATCTGTCGCTCCGGGTATTCTGTGCAGGGACTATGTGCGTTATGGGGTATGGCGGGCGCTTTCGCGCTCACGAACTCGCGATGTTGAACACCGAATTGGGGCCGAGCGGCATCGTGCGCACGGGCTCGGCCGGTGCGGCGACGGGCTCCGGCGCGCGACGGTCGCGCAGCACCGCGGGGGCGCCCTCGCGTGCGCGCTGCTGATCGACGAGATCCTGCAGCGACACCGAATCGAGGTATTCGACCATCTTCTGGTTCAGCGTCGACCACAGCTCGTGCGTCATGCAATGGCCGTCGGGCTGCTTCGAGCCGTCGCACGTGCCTTTGCCGCCGCACTGCGTGGCGTCGAGCGGTTCATCGACCGCGATGATGATGTCGGCGACGGTGACGTCCTGCGCGCGACGCGCGAGGTTGTAGCCGCCGCCCGGGCCGCGCACGGATTCGACGATTTCATGCCTGCGCAGCTTGCCGAACAGCTGTTCGAGATACGAGAGCGAAATCCGCTGGCGCTGGCTGATGCCTGCAAGCGTCACCGGGCCCTGCTCCTGGCGCAGTGCCAAGTCAATCATCGCCGTGACGGCGAAACGGCCTTTGGTGGTGAGTCTCATGGTGTCTAGGGGACTGCAATCTTGACGATTTTGGTCAAGTATAAATATTTGACGTTTTTAGTCAAGTATCCATGTCTTTGAAAGGGTATTCGCAGACCGCTGAATAGCGCGCGGTCAGTGCGCCGTGCGTGCGCGCAGCGTCTCCAGCAGACCCGCGCATGCGCGCTCGACCTGGTCGAGCACCTGCTCGAAGCCCTGCGCGCCGCCGAAATACGGATCGGCCACTTCGGTTTCGGTCGCGCCCGGTGCGAATTCCATCAGCAGGCGCACTTTCTCGCGGTGCTGCGGCGGGCAACGGCGGCGCAGTTCGGCGAGATTCGCCTCGTCCATCGCGAGCAGCAAGTCGAATTGCTCGAAATCCGCCGCGCTCACCTGCCGCGCGCGCAGCGCCGACAGATCGTAGCCGCGGCTGCGGGCCGCCGCCTGCGCCCGCGTATCGGGCGGTTCGCCCACGTGCCAGTCGCCGGTGCCGGCCGAATCGATCGCGATCCGGTCGGCCAGCGCGGCCGCGTCGACCTGGTGGCGCATCACGCCTTCCGCGGTGGGCGAACGGCAGATGTTGCCGAGACAGACGAAACAGATCGCAACGCGGGTCATCGCACTATCGAAAAGCCGCGGCGGACCGCGTGGGAGAAGAACACGCCATTATACAAAGGCGACCGGAATCGCGCCGTCGCGCAAAGCGACGGCGCCCTGCCTTACAGCGCCTTCGGCGCAGCGAGCACCATGTCGCCCGACGCCGCCGGCAGCGGCTGTGCCGCGTCGCCGACCAGCCCGAACGACACCGCGCGCGCCAGCTCGGCGGACGCCTGGTGAACCGCGAGCGGGCCGCGCGACGGCGCACCGGCCATCGCATGCAAATAGGCAACCGCTGCCAGCGGAACCACGATTGCCAGCGGCCAGTACATCGATATTGTCTTTTTCATGATGCGGACCTCCTTGACCTCGTACCCCGAAACCCAATTCCGGGGACTACAGACGAGATTCTATAGATCGCATCTATCGAGATAAATATACAAATAGCGAACGCACTGTTGCTGCCCGCTGAACAGTGTCAGCCGAGATGGCTTTGCGACGCCGCATACAGCTCGCGGAAGGTGCGCCCGGTCGGCGTCGGCATGTCGCGCGTGTCCATCCAGCCACCCATCATCGGCAGGCGCCGCAGCATGCCGCCGTCGCCGCCCAGCCGTTCGAGGATGCGCACCGCGAGCTTGGTCGTCAGCGCATACAGCAGCGGCCGCCGCGCGAAGAAACCCCATGCGGCGAGCGCCGCGCGCTCGCGCCATGGCCGCAGGTGGCGCTCGACCTGCTTCTCGCGCAGCGTGCGCAACAGGCGCGACAACGGAATCCCGGCCGGGCAGACGCTGTCGCATTCGCCGCACAGCGTCGCCGCCTGCGGCAGGTCGAGCGTGCGGTCGAGCCCGACGTAGCTCGGCGTCAGCACCGAGCCCATCGGCCCCGGATAGACCCAGCCGTACGCGTGGCCGCCGACCTTCTGATACACCGGACAATGGTTCATGCAGGCGCCGCAGCGGATGCAGCGCAGCATCTCCTGGAATTCGCCGCCGATCAGGCCCGTGCGGCCGCCGTCGACGAGCACCACGTAGTTGTGCTCGGGGCCGTCTTCGTCGCCCGGCCCGCGCGGCCCGGTCAGCAGCGAGAAATAGTTCGACGTCTTCTGCCCGGTCGCGGAACGCGGCAGCAGGCGCATCGCGGTCGCGAGATCCTCGAGGGTCGGCAGCACCTTCTCGATGCCGGTCACCGCGACATGCACGCGCGGCATCACCGTGCACATCCCCTCGTTCCCTTCGTTCGTCACGATCGCGACCGAGCCCGTCTCGGCAATCACGAAGTTGCCGCCCGTCACGCCCATGTCGGCCGACATGAAATGCGGGCGCAGCACCTCGCGCGCCTCGCGCGTCATGTCCGGAATCTCGGTGAGCCGCTCGCGCTGGTGCGTGCGTGCGAACAGGTCGGCGATCTCGTCCTTGTCCTTGTGCACGACGGGCGCGATGATGTGGCTCGGCGGCTCGTTGTCGTTGATCTGCAGGATGTATTCGCCGAGGTCCGTCTCGATCGACTGCACGCCCATCTCCGCGAGCACCGCATTCAGGCGCATTTCCTCGGACACCATCGACTTGGTCTTGATGACCTTCTTCACGTCGTGCCGGCGCGCGATGTCGGCCACGAGCCGCGCGGCGTCCGCGGTCGTTTCCGCGAACAGCACCGTCGTGCCGCGCCGCGTCGCCTCGCGCTCGAATGCCTCGAGCCACACGTCGAGATGCTCCAGCGCGCGGTTGCGGCGCGCCTTGAGCGCGGCGCGCGTGGCCGGGAAGTCGATCAGGGTCATCGCGTCGGCGCGCGCGGACACGAACTTCGTCGACAGCTTCTTCAGGTTCTGCTGCAGGCGCTGGTCGGCCAGCTTCTGGCCGGCGCGCGCCTTGAAATGCATCGATTGGACTTGCATCGCGGTATCGGGGGAAAAGTGAGCGGAACCGGGCGTCAGACGTCGCCCGCCAGCACCTGCGCGACGTGCAGCACGCGCGTGTCGCGGTCGCCGGTGCGGCGCAACCGCCCTTCGATGTTCAGCATGCAGCCGAGATCGCCGAGCACGACGGTGCCCGCGCCCGACGCACGCACGTTCGCGCATTTCTCGTCCGCGATGGCCGCCGAGATGTCGCCGTATTTCACCGAGAACGTGCCGCCGAAGCCGCAACAGTGCTCGCAGTCCTTCATCTCGGTCACCGCGACGCCGCGCTGCGCGAGCAGCGCGCGCGGCTGCGCCTTCACGCCGAGCTCGCGCAGGCCCGAGCACGAATCGTGATAGGTGACCGGGCCGGTGAATTCGCCCGGCGCGAGCGACACCTTCGCGACGTTCGCGAGAAAATCGGTCAGTTCGTGGACTTTCTGCTGGAACCGCGTGTAACGCCCCATCAGTTCGGGATCGTCGCGGAACAGGTCGCCGTAGTGCGCGCGGATCATCCCGCCGCACGAACCCGACGGCGCGACGACGTAATCGAACTGCTCGAACTCGCGCAGCGTCTTTTCCGCGAGATCGCGCGCGAGCGCGCGGTCGCCCGAGTTGTAGGCCGGCTGGCCGCAGCAGGTCTGCGCGGGCGGCACGATCACTTCATAGCCGGCGTCGCGAATCAGCTTGAGCGCCGAAAAGCCGATTTCGGGGCGCATCAGGTCGACCAGGCAGGTCACGAACAAACCGACTCGCATACGTGCTCCTTCGAGAAAACGGCTCTCATTATCCGACGTTTGGCTGGCAAGACCAACGCCGGCCCGTGCGCAAGCCCGCGGTACGCGAAACGAGGACTTCCTCGAACGGCGTTCGCTTTTTTCACGATACGAGATACAATCGTTCCAACACCGCTTGACGCGTCAACCGATTCCTCCCCCGACATGAGCCAACCCACCCCGGATTCAAAAACGTCGATCCAGGTGATCGAACGCATGATGCGGTTGCTGGACGCGCTCGCCGCGCACAGTGACCCTGTCAGCCTGAAGGAACTTGCGCAGCGCACGGAGCTGCACCCGTCGACCGCGCACCGCATCCTCAACGACATGGTGACCTGCCGCCTCGTCGACCGCTCCGATCCCGGCACCTACCGCCTCGGCATGCGACTGCTCGAGCTCGGCAACCTCGTGAAGGCACGCCTGTCGGTGCGCGACGCGGCGCTGATGCCGATGCGCGAGCTGCACCGTCTCACCGGGCAGACCGTGAACCTGTCGGTGCGCCAGGGCGACGAGATCGTCTATATCGAGCGCGCGTACTCGGAGCGCTCGGGAATGCAGGTCGTCCGCGCGATCGGCGGCCGCGCGCCGCTGCACCTCACGTCGGTCGGCAAGCTGTTCCTCGCGGCCGACGAAACGTCGCGGGTGCGGGCCTATGCGACGCGCACCGGGCTGTCCGGCCATACGCAAAACAGCATCACCGATATCGCGAAGCTCGAGCGCGAGCTGACGATCGTCCGCCAGCAATCGTGCGCGCGCGACAACGAGGAGCTCGAACTCGGCGTGCGCTGCATCGCGGCCGGCATCTACGACGATTCGGGCAAGCTCGTCGCGGGCCTGTCGTTGTCGGCGCCGGCCGACCGCCTGCAGGACGCGTGGCTCGGCCAGTTGAGCCGGACGGCGCTCACCATCTCGGAATCGCTCGGCTACCGGCCGGCGCCCGAGAAGAACGTGGACGGGTTGCAGCGGCAGGCGTGAGCCGCGCCGTCGGCCCCGCTTCCGGCCCCGATTCCGGTTTCGCCGGATAAAAAAAGCCCCGCGATTGCGGGGCTTTTTCGTTGCAGCGACCGGTGCGGTACGGCGGCGAACCGCCGCACACGATCAGGTGCCGCCGGCCGGCGTGTTGGCCGCCGTCAGACGCTCGCCGCCGCCGGCATCGAGCCAGTTGCGCAGGCGCGAGGCGTCGGCGAAGCGCGAGTACTTGCCGAACGAATCGAGCAGCACCATCACCATCGGCCGGCCATGGATCGTCGCCTGCATCACGAGGCATTCGCCCGCTTCGTTGATGAAGCCCGTCTTCTGCAGGCCGATGTCCCACGAGCCGTTGCCGCGGATCAGCGCGTTGGTGCTGTTGTAGACCAGGTTGCGCTTGCCCGTGTACACCTCGTAGGTGCGATCGGTCGAGAACTGGCGGATCATCGGGTACTGGTACGCCGCATTGACCATCTTCACGAGGTCGCGCGCGCTCGACACGTTCGAGCTCGACAGGCCGGTCGAATTCTCGAAGTGCGTATCGGTCATGCCGAGCGCCTTCGCCTTCGCGTTCATCGCCGCGATGAACGCCGGACGGCCGCCCGGGTAGTAACGCGACAGCGCGGCCGCCGCACGGTTTTCCGATGCCATCAGCGCGATGTGCAGCATGTCCTCGCGCGACAGCACCGAGCCGACCGACAGGCGCGAGCCCGTGCCCTTCTCGTAGTCGCGGTCTTCGTCGGTGACTTCGAGCTGGTCGGTCATCGGCGACTTCGCGTCGAGCACGACCATGGCCGTCATCAGCTTCGAGATCGACGCGATCGGCACGACCGCGTGCGAGTTCTTGTCGAACAGCGGCTCGCCGGAATTCTGGTCGACGACGTACGCGACGCTGGAGCGCAGCGCGAGCGCGTCGGGCGTGTCGTGCAGGCCGAACGCCTGGCCGACCGTCGGACGGCGCGGCTGGAACGCGACCTTGCGCACCGCGCCGCGATGGCCGCCGTGCACGTTGCTCGCCGCGAGCGTCACGCGCTTGCGTGACGCTTTCGCGCGCGGCGCATCGGCCGCGGCGACCTTGGCGGATTTATCGGTGGTCGCCCTGGCCGACTTCTTCTTCGCTGACGAAGCAGGAGCAACGGCCTTTTTCTTGGCGGCTTGGGTCTTCGCAGTGGCGGCGAAGGCGTCGGCAGGCGTGACGAACGCGGTGGTCGCCAGCAACGCGACTGCGACCGACACAGCGGTGCCGAGCGTCATGCTCTGCAACAATCTGCGCGGTGAAAACGATTCGGCTTTCATTGGGGTCTGGACAAAGCGGGCGGGAGGTTTCCGCAAGTGTAGTTAAAGCTGAAAAAAAGAGCAATATTAGGCACTTACCGATCGTCTTTAAACCGGAATGTAAGAGTCGGCCAACCTCCGGCCAATCGACCCTTCCGATCCCATCGAAAAAATCGATGAGATGCACTGCCCGACAGCGCCCGTCTCCCGATTACCGCACGGTTAATTGAGATAACGTCACTTCGGAGGCGATTTAAAGCGGGGAAAGTACGTATCCGGTGCTCGGCGTGCCACAGGCGCCGGTCTCGACCGTGGCGGCGGCACGTCGCCACGGCACGCGCATCGAAACAGCGCGTTTTTCGACAGGAACAGAAGGATAACGTTCCATGGGCCTGTCAGGTTTACCTGTGCATGATCATGGTGCGGCGCGCTTGCCCCGCCACCGTGCGCACCATGTGGGAACAAGCCTGAAACCGATTCCGAACGACCGCGATAACTCGTTGTTTTATCGATAATTTGTCGCGATTGTGCAACGCACAAAAAGTGCTTGACATCCGTGCTCTCTGCCCTAAAATAGGCCTCATTGCTGCGTTGCACAAAGCACGCGGCGCCGAAGTTCCCCAGCGTAGTGCCCTTTATTCTGCGATCGACGCGATCGCTTTTCAGGAGCCTGACATGTCCTTGCTGACCCCCGAGCAAATCGCCGCCGCCCAGAAAGCCAACCTCGAAAGCCTGTTCGGTCTGACGACCAAGGCGTTCGAAGGCGTCGAAAAGCTGATCGAACTCAACCTGCAGGTCGTGAAGTCGACGCTGACCGAGAGCCAGGAAAACGCGCAGCGCCTGCTGTCGGTGAAGGACGCGCAGGAACTGATCGCGCTGCAAGCGAGCCTGTCGCAGCCGGTCGCGGAAAAGGTGCTGTCGTACGGTCGTCACCTGTACGAAATCGCATCGTCGACGCAAGCCGAGTTCGCGAAGGTCGCCGAAGCGCAATTCGAAGAGCAGAACAAGAAGGTCCAGGCACTCGTCGACAACGTCGCGAAGAACGCCCCGGCCGGTTCGGAAACGGCCGTCGCCGCACTGAAGTCGGCGCTGAACGCTGCGAACACCACGTACGAAACGGTTCAGAAGGCCACGAAGCAAGCAGTGGAGATCGCTGAAACGAACTTCAACGCCGCTGCTGCCGTCGCAACGAAGGCTGCCACCGCTGCTGCCGCACGTCGTTCGAGCAAGCCGGCCGCGTAAGCGTCCCCTGCTCCTGAAAGAGCCGCGCCCAGCGCGGCTTTTTCGTTTCTGGCGCCGGAATGCGCGCGAGCGGCAACTGCCCGCCACATTCGAGCCTGTCACGCGCCACGCAAAAGAAAACGCCGCCGCCCGGATTCCCCGGGGCGGCGGCGTTTTGTCATGGCCGGCGCGTGGCCGGCCGTGCCGGTCGCGTTACTTCTTGCGCTGCGGCGGCAGGTCCGTGCAGACGCCTTCGTACAGCTCGGCGGCCATGCCGACCGATTCGCCGAGCGTCGGGTGCGGATGGATCGTCTTGCCGATGTCTTCCGCGTCCGCGCCCATCTCGACCGCGAGGCACACTTCGCTGATCAGGTCGCCCGCGTTCAGGCCGACGATCGCGCCGCCGATCACGCGATGAGTTTCCTCGTCGAAGATCAGCTTCGTAAAGCCTTCGTCGCGGCCGTTCGCGATCGCGCGGCCCGACGCGGCCCACGGGAACACGGCCTTGCCGTACTTGATGCCTTCGGCCTTGCACTGGTCTTCGGTCTTGCCGGCCCACGCCACTTCCGGATCGGTGTAGGCCACCGACGGGATCTGCAGCGCGTCGAAGTACGCCTTCTCGCCATGCGCGGCTTCCGCTGCGACGTGGCCTTCATGCACGGCCTTGTGCGCGAGCATCGGCTGGCCGACGATATCGCCGATCGCGAAGATGTGCGGCACGTTCGTGCGCATCTGCTTGTCGACGTCGATGAAGCCACGGTCGGTGACCGCGACGCCGGCCTTGTCGGCACCGATCTTCTTGCCGTTCGGGCTGCGGCCCACCGCGACGAGCACGAGGTCGTAGCGCTGCGCTTCCGCCGGCGCCTTCTCGCCCTCGAACTTCACGTAGATGCCGTCTTCCTTCGCTTCCGCGCCGACCGTCTTGGTCTTCAGCATCACGTTGCCGAAGCGCTTCGCGTTGTATTTTTCCCAGACCTTCACGAGATCGCGGTCGGCGCCCATCATCAGGCCGTCCATCATTTCGACGACGTCGATCTCGGCGCCGAGCGTCGAGTACACCGTGGCCATTTCGAGGCCGATGATGCCGCCGCCGATCACGAGCATGCGCTTGGGCAACTGGCGCAGTTCGAGCGCGCCCGTCGAATCGACGACGCGCGGGTCTTCCGGCATGAACGGCAGCTTCACGGCCTGCGAGCCGGCGGCGATGATCGCCTGCTTGAACTTGACGACTTTCTTGCCGTTTTCGCCCTGCACTTCCATGTGGAACGGATCGACGAACGCGCCGACGCCGGTGACCACTTCGACCTTGCGTGCCTTCGCCATGCCGGCGAGGCCCGTCGTCAGTTTCTTGACGACGCCGCCCTTGAAGTCGCGCAGCTTGTCGAGATCGACCTGCGGCTTGCCGAACGTGATGCCGTGCGACGCGAGCGCCGCGGCTTCCTCGACGACGAGCGACGTATGCAGCAGCGCCTTCGACGGGATGCAACCGACGTTCAGGCAGACGCCGCCGAGCGTCGAATAGCGTTCGACGAGTACGGTCTTCATGCCGAGGTCGGCGGCGCGGAACGCGGCCGAGTAGCCACCGGGGCCGGCGCCGAGCACGAGCATGTCGCACTCGATGTCGGCGGCGCCGCTGTAGCTGCCGGCTTGCGGCACGGGCGCCGGCGCGGCGGCGGCCGGAGCCGGTGCGGCGGCTGCGGGCTTCGGCGCTTCGGGCTCTTTCGCGGGCGCGGCTGCGCCTGCCGAGGCTTCGACGATGGCGATGACGGTGCCTTGCGAGACTTTCTCGCCGGCTTTGACCTTGACTTCCTTGACGGTGCCGGCGACGTCGCTGGGCACTTCCATGGAGGCTTTGTCGGATTCGAGCGTGATGAGCGTTTGCTCTTTTTCGATCACGTCGCCGGGTTTGACGTTGACTTCGATGACATCGACGCCGCTGAAATCGCCGATATCCGGAACCTTGACTTCGATGAGACTCATGACTGTCCCCTTCTTGATTAGCTGCAGAGAGAGAGGGAGGGACTGGCGAAAAGACGGAACCTGCCTACATGCGGCCTGACAAGAGAACGCGACGTTGGGCGGGAACCACCTTTGCCGTCCGCCCAAGGACGCGCCTTTCTTTTGGTTACTTTTCTTTGGAAGACAAAGAAAAGTAACCGCCGCCCCGCGCAGGGGCGACGCTGGCAGACCGTTGGCAAAACAGGTTCAACGACAAGGGCGTGGAGAACCAAAAACAAACCCACGCCCCCGCGAGCCCCTCATCTCATCAAAGAATGATGCGACGGAAATCCCCGAGCAACGCTCCGAGATACGCATTGAACCGCGCGGCTTCCGCGCCATCGATGACGCGATGGTCATACGACAGCGACAGCGGCAGCATGAGCCGCGGCACGAACTGCTTGCCGTCCCACACCGGCTTCATCTGGCCGCGCGACAACCCGAGGATCGCCACTTCCGGTGCGTTGATGATCGGCGTGAAGTTCGTCCCGCCGATCCCGCCGAGCGACGAGATCGAGAAGCAGCCGCCTTGCATCTGGTCCGGCTTCAGCTTGCCTTCGCGCGCAGCCTTCGACAGGTCGCTCATTTCCTTCGCGATGTCGACGAGGCCCTTCTTGTCCGCATCGCGGATCACCGGCACGACGAGGCCGTTCGGCGTATCGGCCGCGAAACCGACGTGGAAGTACTGCTTGAACACGAGGTTGTCGCCGTCGAGGCTCGCGTTGAAGGTCGGGAATTTCTTCAGCGCGGCGACGACTGCCTTGATCACGAACGCGAGCATCGTGAACTTCACGCCCGCCTTTTCGTGCTCCTTGTTCAGCTGGACGCGCAGCGCTTCGAGCTCGGTGATGTCCGCTTCGTCGTTGTTCGTGACGTGCGGGATCATCACCCAGTTGCGATGCAGGTTCGCGCCCGAGATCTTCTTGATGCGCGACAGCGGCTTCGCCTCGAACGGGCCGAACTTCGAGAAGTCGACCTTCGGCCACGGCAGCAGGTTCAACTCGCCGCCGCCTGCCGGTGCGGCTGCCGCGGCGGGTGCCGCGCGCTGGCCGGTCATCACGCCCTTCACGAAGCCCGTGACGTCTTCCTTCGTAATGCGGCCCTTCGGACCGGAACCCTGCACACGCGCGACGTCGACGCCGAGTTCGCGTGCGAACTTGCGGACCGACGGCGATGCGTGGCTGGCGCGGTATTCGCCCGACGGCGCGGCGGCCGGGGCGGCGGCAGCCGGTGCCGGCGCAGCCTTCGCAGGCGCGGGTGCCGGTGCAGCAGCAGGCGCCGGTGCGGCAGCGGCCGGAGCCGGTGCGCTGGCCTGCGGTGCGGCAGCCGGCGCGCCGGCGGCTTCGAGCAGCACGATCAGCGTGCCTTCCGACACCGAATCGCCCACCTTGACCTTGATGTCCTTCACGACGCCGGCGGCCGGGCTCGGCACGTCCATCGTCGCCTTGTCCGATTCGAGCGTGACGAGCGACTGTTCCTTCTCGACCGTGTCGCCGACTTTCACACCGATCTCGATCACCGGGACATCCTTGTAGTCGCCGATGTCGGGCACCTTCACTTCCAGCGTGCCGCCGGACGCGGCCGGTGCAGCCGCGGGGGCCGCGGCAGCCGGTGCCGGCGCTGCTGCCGGAGCCGCGGCCGGCGCTGCCGCGCCATTCGCCTGGGCGCCAGCGCCGCCTTCGAGCAGGATGATCAGCGAGCCTTCCGACACGGAATCGCCGACCTTGACCTTGATTTCCTTCACGACGCCGCCGACCGGGCTCGGCACGTCCATCGTCGCCTTGTCCGACTCGAGCGTGACGAGCGACTGCTCGGGCTCGACCGTATCGCCCACCTTCACGCCGATCTCGATGACCGGCACGTCCTTGTAATCGCCGATATCCGGCACCTTCACTTCGATCGCTTGACTCATCTGTTTCTGTCTCCATGGCCGCGCGCGCTCCTCGCGGGAGCGGCGCGCGGCATCACACGGCGTGTGCGTTAAACGGTCATCGGGTTGGGCTTGGACGGATCGAGGTTGTACTTGGCGATCGCGTCCGCGACCACCTTGCGCTCGATCGTGCCTTCGTCGGCCAGCGCGTTGAGCGCGGCGACGGTGACCCAGTGACGGTCGACCTCGAAGAAGTGACGCAGCTTCTCGCGGGTGTCCGAACGACCGAAGCCGTCGGTGCCCAGCACGACGAAGCGGCGATCGATCTGGCCACGGATCTGGTCGACCAGCGCACGGACGTAGTCGGTCGATGCGATGACCGGGCCCTGCGTATCCTTCAGGCACTTCTGCACGTGCGACAGGCGACGCTCCTCGGTCGGATGGAGCAGGTTCCAGCGCTCGACCTCATGACCTTCGCGCGCGAGTTCGGTGAAGCTCGGCACGCTCCACAGGTCGGCGGCGACGCCCCAGTCGTTCTTCAGCAGGTCGGCGGCGGCGATCACTTCGTTGAAGATCGTGCCCGCGCCGAGCAGCTGGACGCGCGGCGCCTTCTTGTCGGCGTCGGCCTTCTTGAACGCGTACATGCCCTTGATGATGTCGGCCGCCACGTGCTCGCCCTGCGGAATCGCCGGGTGCTCGTAGTTCTCGTTCATCACCGTGATGTAGTAGTACACGTCTTCCTGGTCCTGCACCATGCGGCGCAGGCCGTCCTGGATGATCACCGCGAGTTCGTAGCCGAACGTCGGGTCGTAGCTCACGCAGTTCGGCACCGATGCCGCCCACAGCAGCGAGTGACCGTCTTCGTGCTGCAGGCCTTCGCCGTTCAGCGTCGTACGGCCCGCCGTGCCGCCCAGCAGGAAGCCGCGCGAACGCATGTCGCCCGCGGCCCAGGCCAGGTCGCCGATCCGCTGGAAGCCGAACATCGAGTAGAAGATGTAGAACGGCACCATGATCTCGCCGTGCGTCGAATACGACGTCGCCGCCGCGATCCAGTCGCACATGCCGCCCGCTTCGTTGATGCCTTCCTGCAGGATCTGGCCGGTCTGCGATTCCTTGTAGAACATCAGCTGGTCGGAATCTTCCGGCACGTACTTCTGGCCTTCCTGGTTCCAGATACCGATCTGGCGGAACAGGCCTTCCATGCCGAACGTACGCGATTCGTCCGGGACGATCGGCACGACGCGCTTGCCGAGCGCCTTGTCCTTCAGCAGGATGTTCAGGATCCGCACGAACGCCATCGTCGTCGAGATCTCGCGGCCTTCGCCCGTGCCCTTCAGGAGCGGCTCGAACGCGTCGAGCGCCGGCACCGGCAGCGACGTCGCCTTCTCGCGGCGGTGCGGCAGGTAGCCGCCGAGGTCCATGCGCTTCTGGCGCATGTATTCGAGTTCCTTCGAGCCTTCCTCGAACTTCAGGTACGGCACGTCGGCGATCTGCTCGTCGGTGATCGGCAGGCGGAACTGGTCACGGAACTTCTTCAGTTGCTCGACCGGCAGCTTCTTCTGCTGGTGCGTGATGTTCATCGCCTGGCCCGACTCGCCCATCCCGTAGCCCTTGATGGTCTTCGCGAGGATGACGGTCGGCGCGCCCTTCGTGTTCGTGGCTTCGTGGAATGCCGCGTAGATCTTGTGCGGATCGTGACCGCCGCGGTTCAGCGCCCAGATGTCGTCGTCCGACCAGTCGGCGACGAGCGCCTTCAGTTCAGGCGTGTTGAAGAAGTGCTCGCGAACGTACGCGCCCGACTCCGACTTGTACGTCTGGTATTCGCCGTCGACGCACTCCATCATGCGGCGCATCAGCGCGCCCGACTTGTCGCGCGCGAACAGCGCATCCCAGCGGCTGCCCCAGATGACCTTGATCACGTTCCAGCCGGCGCCGCGGAATTCCGATTCGAGTTCCTGGATGATCTTGCCGTTGCCGCGCACCGGGCCGTCGAGACGCTGCAGGTTGCAGTTGATCACGAACACGAGGTTGTCGAGCTTCTCGCGGCTCGCCATGCCGATCGCGCCGAGCGATTCCGGCTCGTCCGTCTCGCCGTCGCCGAGGAACGCCCACACCTTGCGGCCTTCCGTCTTCGCGATGCCGCGCGATTCCAGGTACTTCATGAAGCGGGCCTGGTAGATCGCCATGATCGGGCCGAGACCCATCGACACGGTCGGGAACTGCCAGAAGTCCGGCATCAGCCACGGGTGCGGATACGACGAGATGCCCTTGCCGTCGACTTCCTGACGGAAGTTGTCGAGCTGCTCTTCCTTCAGGCGGCCGAGCAGGAACGCGCGCGAGTACACGCCCGGCGACGAGTGGCCCTGCACGAACACGAGATCGCCGCCGTGCTGGTCGGACGCTGCGTGCCAGAAGTGGTTGTAGCCGACGTCGTAGAGCGTCGCCGCCGATGCGAACGACGCGATGTGGCCGCCGACGTTCGTGTCCTTGCCTGCGCGCAGCACCATCGCCAGCGCGTTCCAGCGCGTGTACGAACGGATGCGGTGCTCGATGTCCTGGTCGCCCGGAATCTTTGCCTGGGCTTCGACCGGAATCGTGTTGATGTACGGGGTATTGGCGGAGAACGGCAGGTGTTCGCCGTGCATGCGGGCGAATTCGATCTGCTTTTCGATCAGGTAATGCGCACGGCCGGTGCCCACGGAGGAGATCACGCCATCGAGCGACTCCAGCCACTCGACGGTTTCTTGCGGGTCGTCGTCACGTTCGGCGGCGACATATTTCATCACTTCGTTCGGTACAGCGGACATTCTCGTCTCCTGGGTCCTGGAATGTGAGGATCGCTCTCGTGCAGACGACGCGACGCGGCCGGCTGCGGGCAAGCTCCGACGGATTGTAATGAGCGTGGACGGGCCTGCGCAACAAAATTTTCGAATTGTGAGATCTTTTCTCGTAATGCGGAATATTGCTGCGCTGCACCCATATTTCGGGGCTCCGCGGCCCGTCTCGTCCGAACAAAACCGTTTCCGTTCAACATATCCGGTATCGGTTTTCCATGTATTGCGCTGCGCTACAATCCTGCCATGTTGACCGATCGGCTTTTCGCACGCTCGGCGCGACCGCCGGGCCCGCCGGCGGAGTCGCAGCCGTCCCGTTGGCACCACGGACCGTGGTGGTCCAACTCCTATTTGCTGACGCCGCTGCTGTCGATCCTGGTGTTCCTCGTCGTGATGAGCCTCATCCTGTGGAGCCTCAACCGGCGCGAACAGCAGCAGCAGGAAGACACCCTGTTTCGCAACGTCGCGTGGGCCCAGCAGCAGATCCGCCTGTCGATGACGGGCGCGCAGGAGCAGTTGCAGGCGCTGTCGCGCGACCTCGCGTCCGGCCGCCTCGACCAGAACGCATTCCAGATGGCCGTCGCAGACGTGATGCAGACGCACCCGGAAATCCTTTACCTGAACTGGTACACGGCGCCCGGCGTGCAGCGCTGGCCGACCGTGCATCCGCCGCTGCTCGGCCAGCGCCTCGCGAAGCCCGGCGACGCGCAGATGCAGGACGCCGTGCGCGGCGCGTACGACGAGGCGCGCAGCACGCGCCGCCAGGCCTATTCTCCGCTGATCTACGACGACTTCGGCAACGGCTTCATCACGTTGCAGACGCCCGTGATGCGCGGCGACCGCGAATATCTCGGCTCGATCGCCGCGGTGTTCTCGGTCGAGGGCATCCTGAAGCACGACATCCCGCAGGAACTGTCGTCGAAGTACAAGATCTCCATCACCGACTCGAACAACCGCGAACTGTCGTCCACGTCGACACGCCCGCGCCTGCCGCGCGACTCGCACTACGATCTTCCGCTCGACCCGCCCGGCCAGGGGCTGACGGTGCGCGTGTACGCGTTCCCGCAGCTCACCAACCTGACCAACAACACGCTCGTGTGGCTCGTCGCCGGCCTGTCGTGCTTCGTGCTGTGGAGCCTCTGGAGCCTGTGGAAGCACACGCGCCAGCGCTTCGAGGCGCAGCAGGCGCTGTACGCGGAAGCGTTCTTCCGCCGCGCGATGGAAAACTCGGTGCTGATCGGCATGCGCGTGCTCGACATGCACGGCCGCATCACGCACGTGAACCCCGCGTTCTGCCGGATGACGGGCTGGGACGAAACCGATCTCGTCGGCAAGGTCGCGCCGTTCCCGTACTGGCCGCGCGACGCGTACCCGGAAATGCAGCGCCAGCTCGACATGACGCTGCGCGGCAAGGCGCCGAGCTCGGGCTTCGAGCTGCGCGTGCGGCGCAAGAACGGCACGCTGTTCCACGCGCGCCTGTACGTGTCGCCGCTGATCGACAGTTCGGGCCGCCAGACCGGCTGGATGTCGTCGATGACCGACATCACCGAGCCGAAGCGCGCGCGCGAAGAACTCGCGGCCGCGCACGAACGCTTCACGACGGTGCTCGAAAGCCTCGACGCCGCGGTGTCGGTGCTGGCCGCCGACGAAGCCGAGCTGCTGTTCGCGAACCGCTACTATCGCCACCTGTTCGGCATCCGCCCGGATGGCCATCTGGAGCTGTCGGGCGGTGGCTTCGATCGCGCGCAGGCATCGTCCGACTCGATCGACATGGTCGACGCGTTCGCGGGCCTGCCGGCCGCCGCGCTGACGAGCAGCACCGCCGATGCGCAGGAGGTGTACGTCGAGAGCATCCAGAAGTGGTTCGAGGTGCGCCGCCAGTACATCCAGTGGGTGGACGGCCACCTCGCGCAGATGCAGATCGCGACCGACATCACGACCCGCAAGAAGGCGCAGGAGCTCGCGCACCAGCAGGAAGAGAAACTGCAGTTCACGAGCCGATTGATGACGATGGGCGAAATGGCGTCGTCGATTGCTCACGAATTGAATCAGCCGCTCGCCGCGATCAACAACTACTGCTCGGGCACGCTCGCGCTCGTGAAGAGCGGCCGCGGCACGCCCGAGACGCTGCAGCCCGCGCTGGAAAAGACCGCGCAGCAGGCGCTGCGGGCCGGGATGATCGTGAAGCGGATTCGCGAATTCGTGAAGCGCAGCGAGCCGAAGCGCCAGCCGGCGCGGGTCGCGGACATCGTCGCCGACGCGGTCGGGCTGGCCGAAATCGAGGCCAGAAAGCGCAGGATCCGGATCGTCACGGAAATCCTCGCAAGAATGCCTATTATTTATGTCGACCCCGTGCTGATCGAACAGGTGCTGATGAACCTGATGAAGAACGCAGCCGAGGCGATGGCCGACGTGAAGCCGGCGTCGGCGGACGGCGTGATCCGCGTGGTCGCCGACATCGATGCGGGCTTCGTCGACATCCGTGTGATCGACCAGGGCCCGGGCGTCGACGAAGCGACCGCCGAGCGCCTGTTCGAACCGTTTTACAGCACCAAGTCCGATGGCATGGGCATGGGGCTGAACATCTGCCGTTCGATCATCGAATCGCATCGGGGGCGTCTGTGGGTGGTCAACAACGTCGAGCCGGATGGCCGCATTTCCGGCGCGACGTTCCACTGCAGCCTGCCCATTGGGGAACCCGCTGATCTCGGCCAAGGGGGGCGCGAGGCATCGGCATCACATACCGTTACGGGAGAACTATGAATAGCCCTGTCACCACCACTCAGGAAACCGTCTTTGTCGTCGACGACGACGAGGCCGTACGGGACTCGCTGCGCTGGCTGCTGGAGGCGAACGGCTATCGCGTGCAATGCTTCTCGAGCGCCGAGCAGTTCCTCGATGCCTATCAGCCGGCGCAGCAGGCCGGCCAGATCGCCTGCCTGATCCTCGACGTGCGGATGTCGGGCATGAGCGGCCTCGAATTGCAGGAACGCCTGATCGCCGACAATGCCGCGCTGCCGATCATCTTCGTCACCGGTCACGGAGACGTGCCGATGGCCGTGTCGACGATGAAAAAGGGTGCGATGGACTTTATCGAGAAACCGTTCGACGAAGCCGAGCTGCGCAAGCTCGTCGAGCGGATGCTCGACAAGGCCCGAAGCGAAAGCAAGAGCGTGCAGGAGCAGCGTGCCGCGAGCGAACGCCTGTCGAAGCTGACCGCGCGCGAGCAGCAGGTGCTCGAGCGGATCATCGCCGGCCGCCTGAACAAGCAGATCGCCGACGACCTCGGCATCAGCATCAAGACGGTCGAGGCACACCGCGCGAACATCATGGAAAAGCTCAACGTCAACACGGTGGCCGACCTGCTGCGCCTCGCGCTGTCGAAGAAGCAGGCCTGAGCGGGTTCTCCGGCCGCGGCGGCACGGCCCACCGCCGGCCGCCCGGCTCGGAACCGGTGTTTGCCGCCCCGCGCGATGCGGCCCACTCGCGCGGCGGCGGCCGTTTCTCCCGGCGCGCGAGCGCCGCGGCCATGACGCTTCCCGTTGATTCGCTGTCGGACGGCAGCAGGCGAACGGTATAATTACGTGCTTTGCTACGGCGCTTTGCGCGCCGTACGCCCGCATTCCAACTTCCCGGCAGGACCCACCACCATGACAGCCCTCCTCATCGACGGCAACGCCCTTTCGAAGACCTTGCGCGCCCAGGCCGCCGAACGCGCCGCCGCGCTGACCGCACGCGGCCACCAGCCCGGTCTCGCGGTGATCCTCGTCGGCGCCAACCCGGCGAGCGAAGTTTACGTGCGCAACAAGATCAAGGCGTGCGAGGACAACGGCTTCTTCTCGCTGAAGGATGCGTACCCGGCCACGCTGTCCGAAGCCGACCTGCTTGCACGCATCGACGAACTGAACCGCGACCCGAAGATCCACGGCATCCTCGTCCAGCTGCCGCTGCCCGCGCACATCGACAGCCACAAGGTGATCGAGGCGATCGCGCCGGAAAAGGACGTCGACGGCTTTCACGTCGCGAACGCCGGCGCGCTGATGACCGGCAAGCCGCTGTTCCGCCCGTGCACGCCGTACGGCGTGATGAAGATGTTCGAAGCGCACGGCATTGCGCTGCAGGGCGCGAACGCGGTCGTGATCGGCCGCTCGAACATCGTCGGCAAGCCTATGGCGATGATGCTGCTCGACGCCGGCGCGACCGTGACGATTTGCCACAGCAAGACGCGCGACCTCGCCGCGCATACGCGCGAGGCCGACATCGTGGTCGCCGCGGTCGGCAAGCGCAACATCCTGACCGCCGACATGGTGAAGCCGGGCGCAACGGTGATCGACGTCGGCATGAACCGTGACGACGCGGGCAAGCTGTGCGGCGACGTCGATTTCGCGGGCGTGAAGGAAGTCGCCGGCTACATCACGCCGGTGCCGGGCGGCGTCGGCCCGATGACCATCACGATGCTGCTGATCAACACGATCGAATCCGCCGAACGCGCCGCTGCCGCCGCAGCCTGAAGCTGTCTTTGCCCAGCCGGTGCGCGGTCCGCGCGCCGGCGCCTCGCCAGCCGCAATCGCGCGGCTGCATCGCGCCGGCCGGCGCGCCGATGCACCTCGCTGCTCGCCCGCCGCCGGCCGCCCCTGGCCGGGCGCCCACATCCGACCCTGCGTCAATCGCGTCATTAGAAACTAACGATTGGAAAGCGCACGATGCGCCCCAATAATGTCGCTATCGGGCGCCGCTTCATCGCGCCTCACCCTTTTCACCCCGGTTCATCCGGCAACAGACAGGGAGTCTCAATGTCCGCCAGCGCCAACACCAATCCCCTCCTCGACTTCTCCGGCCTGCCCCGTTTCGGCGAGATCCGCCCGGAACACGTGACGCCCGCGCTCGATACGCTGCTCGACGCCGCCAGCCGCGCGGTCGAAGCGGCGAGCGCGAGCGACACGCCGTCGACCTGGGCCGCCGTCGTCGAGACGGTCGAGCAGGCCACGGAGCCGCTCGGCCGCGCCTGGGGCATCGTCGGTCATCTGAATGCGGTCGCCGACACGCCCGAACTGCGCGCTGCCTACGGTGAAAACCTGCCGCGCGTGACCGAGTTCTGGTCGAGCGTCGGCCAGAATCTCGCGCTGTACGAAAAGTACAAGGCGATCGCCGCGAGCGCCGAATACGCAACGTTGTCCGCCGAGCGCAAGAAGATCCTCGACAATGCGCTGCGCGACTTCCGCCTGTCGGGCGCCGAGCTGCCCGAGGACCAGAAACCGCGCTTCGCGGAACTGCAGGAACAGCAGGCCGCGCTGTCGAAGGCGTTTTCCGATCACGTGCTCGATGCAACCAACGCGTACGCGTACTTCGTCACCGACGAAGCCGAGCTGGCCGGCCTGCCCGGCGACGCGATCGAGGCTGCCCGCGAAGCCGCGCAGAAGGACGGCAAGGAAGGCTGGAAATTCACGCTGCATTTCCCGTCGTACTTCCCGGTGCTGCAGTACGCGGACAACCGCGCGCTGCGCGAGACGCTCTACCGCGCCTATGCGACGCGCGCGTCGGAGCTCGGGCCGCAGTACGGCGACGGCAAGGCCGAATGGGACAACACGGCGATCGTCGTCGACGCGCTGAAGCTGCGCCGCGAAGAGGCGCAGATGCTCGGCTACCGCAACTTCGCCGAAGTGTCGCTCGCGCCGAAGATGGCCGAATCGCCGCAGCAGGTGATCGCATTCCTCGAGGATCTCGCGACGCGCGCCCGCCCGCACGCGGACAAGGACTGGGACGAGCTGCGCACGTTCGCCGCGAAGGAGCTCGGCCTCGCCGAACTCGCGCCGTGGGACGTCGCATACGCGGCCGAGAAGCTGCGCCAGCAGCGCTATGCGTTCTCGGAAAACGAGGTCAAGCAGTACTTCCCGGAACCGGCCGCGCTGAAGGGCCTGTTCACCGTCACCGAAACGCTGTTCGGCGTGAAGATCAAGCCGGACGACGCGCCGGTATGGCACAAGGACGTGCGCTTCTTCCGCGTCGAGAACCGCGACGGCTCGCTCGTCGCGCAGTTCTATCTCGACCTGTACGCACGCGAAGGCAAGCGCGGCGGCGCCTGGATGGACGACGCGCGTTCGCGCGCGAAGCGCGGCAGCGACGTGCAGACGCCCGTCGCGTACCTGACCTGCAACTTCTCCGCGCCGGTCGGCGGCAAGCCCGCGTGCTTCACGCACGACGAAGTGATCACGCTGTTCCATGAATTCGGCCACGGGCTGCATCACATGCTCACGCGCGTCGACGAGCTCGGCGTGTCGGGCATCAACGGCGTCGAATGGGATGCGGTCGAACTGCCGTCGCAGTTCATGGAGAATTTCTGCTGGGAATGGGACGTGCTGTCGTCGATGTCGTCGCACGTCGATACGGGCGCATCGCTGCCGCGCGAGCTGTTCGACAAGATGATCGCCGCGAAGAACTTCCAGAGCGGGCTCGGCACGCTGCGCCAAATCGTGTTCTCGATGTTCGACATGCTGCTGCACGTCGACTTCGACCCGGCCGGCGCCACCGGCGTGACCGCGTTCGCGCGCGAGATCAACGAGCGCTATCACGTGATCCCGCAGGCGGCGTTCTCGCGCTGGCCGAACACGTTCAGCCACATCTTCGCGGGCGGCTATGCGGCCGGCTACTACAGCTACAAGTGGGCCGAAGTGCTGTCGGCCGATGCGTACGCGGCGTTCGAGGAAGCGGCCGCCGCCAACGGCAGCGTGCTCGACGCGGCAACCGGCACGCGCTATCGCCGCGAAATCCTCGAGGTCGGCGGCAGCCGGCCGGCGATGGAGTCGTTCAAGGCGTTCCGCGGTCGCGAGCCGCAGATCGACGCGCTGCTGCGCCACAACGGGATGGCCACGTCCGCGCACTGAACGGGCTGCCCGGCCACGCCGGCTGCATCGACAGGCACCGCTTCGGCGGTGCCTTTTTTCATGGCGCGGGCGTGTCGTCGCCCACTTCGTCGTCGAACAGCAGGAATTGCCCGTGGCGTTCGGCCGTATCCTCGTCGATGCGCACGCCGACGCCGAGCAGCCGTACCGGCTGCGCGCGCCGCAACAACCCCTTCCCGAGCAGCGTGACGGCCGTCTCGGCATTCGTCGCGTCGGCCACGCACTCGACCGTCGTGCGCTGGAAATCGGCGAAGCGGATCTTCACGTACAGCTTGCGGATCGACCGCGCGGCGCCCGCGCGATCGATCCGCGCGTCGAGTTGCACGACGAGGCGACGGATTTCGCCCGCGCATTGTTCGAGTGTCGTCAGGTCGGTCACGTAGGTCGTCTCGACGCTGACCGACTTGCGCTCCTGATCGGCCTGCACGGGCCGCTCGTCGATCCCGCGCGACAGTTCGTACAGCCGCCGCCCGAACGCGCCGAACTCGCGGTGCAGGTCGATCAGCGGCCAGTCGCGCAATTGCGCGCAGGTCTGGATGCCGAGCCGGTCGAGCCGCGTGGCCGTCACCTTGCCGACGCCGTGCAGCTTGCGCACCGGCAGCGCCGCGACGAACGCGTCGATCTCGTGCGGCCGCACGACGAACAGCCCGTCGGGCTTGTTCCAGTCGGACGCGATCTTCGCGATGAACTTGTTCGGCGCGACGCCTGCCGACACGGTCACGCCGACCGTATCGCGCACCCGCTCGCGGATCTCGCGCGCAATCAGCGTCGCACTGCCCTGGCAACGCTCCGACCCGCTGACGTCGAGGTACGCCTCGTCGAGCGACAGCGGCTCGACGTCCGGCGTGTAGTCGCGATAGATCGCCATGATCTGCCGCGACGCCGCGCGATACTTGTCCATCGCGGACGGCAGGATCAGCAGGTCCGGACACTTGCGCATCGCCAGCGCGGACGACATCGCCGAATGCACGCCGTAGCGCCGCGCCTCGTAGTTGCAGGTCGCGATCACGCCGCGCTGGTCGGGGCGGCCGCCGACCGCGAGCGGCCGGTTGCGCAGCGACGGGTCGTCGCGCATCTCGACCGATGCGTAGAAGCAGTCACAGTCGCAATGAATGATCTTGCGCATGCGCGGCGGCGCGTCGCCGGGCGGTGGCGCGGGCGGATCGGCAGGCGGGATGGTGGTCGGGCTCACGGTGCCGATACTGTACAAAAACACAGTGCCGGTTTCAACTGCCGCGTATGTCCGAGGGCGGTCGCAGCCGGCCACCCGGCGCCGGCCATCTGCCGCCGGCCGCGCCGTACTGGCCCGCTTTGTGCGGATCGTACCGGCCGGGCACGGGCAGCGGCCCCTATACTCGTCTGCCACGACACACGAAACGCAAAGGTGACGGATGAAGACAATCGGGCTGATCGGCGGCATGAGCTGGGAATCGTCGGCCGAGTACTACCGGATGATCAACCGGCACTCGAAGGCATTGCACGGCGGCCATCACAACGCGAAGAGCGTGCTGGTCACGGTCGACTTCGCCGAAATCGAAGCGCTGCAGCGCACGCACGACTGGGCCGCGCTCGGCGAACGGATGGCCGACGCCGCGCGACAGCTCGAAGCGGCCGGCGCCGACCTCGTCGTCCTGACGACCAATACGATGCATCGCGTGCACGACGCGATCGAGGCCGCGGTGACGCTGCCGTTCCTGCATATCGCCGATCCGACCGGCAGCGCGCTGCGCGCCGCGGGCGTCGAGCGCGTCGCGCTGCTCGGTACGCGCTACACGATGGAACTGCCGTTCTATGCGGCGCGGCTGCGCGAGAAGTTCGGGCTCGACGTGCTGGTGCCGGACGAACGCGGGCGCGACGACGTGCACCGGATCATCTACGACGAGCTGTGCCACGGCGTCATCTCGGAGGAATCGCGCTCCACGTATGTGTCGATCATCGATGGGCTGGCTCAGCGCGGCGCGCAGGCCGTGATCCTCGGCTGCACGGAAATCACGCTGCTGATCGGTGCGGACGACTCGCCGCTGCCGGTATTCGATACGACCGCGCTGCATGCGAAAGCAGCCGTCGAATGGGCGGCGCGCTGAACGATGCGCGCCATCGCATAAAGAAAACCGTCGCCGGACGGCATCGCCGCATTGTTCCGCGCACCGGGATTCACTCTCCCGGCGTACGTGTCGCCGTGCGCCCGACTCCCTGCTCTCGCCCATCACACCGGCCCGGCACGAACGACCCACGAATCACGCGGCTCGCTTCACGCGGACGCGCCGGCGCGACTGCTGATCCCTTGGTAATAAAGTGACCGCAAATTGGTACGCGAGCAGCGGCACCGCACTCGACGCTGCTCGTCGCGGTCTCTTTTTTCCACCAACCGGAAACAGGAACATGAAAAGACTCAGCACCGTGCTCGGCGCGCTGCTCGCCGTGTCGGCCACGCTCAACGCGCACGCGGACCCCAGCATCACCGCATCGGCCGCCACGACGCCCAGGGACGGCTTCGATCGCATGACGTGGGAGATCACGCCCGAAGTCGTGCCGACCCAGGTCAACGCCAGTTACTACTGGGCCAACCAGTTGTCGTCGCAACACGGCGGGCATGCGATCTACACCGGCATCCAGCCGCGCACCCGCAGCACCAACGTGGTGATCTTCAGCGCGTTCGGCACCGGCACGGCGCCGCTGTCGGCGAATTGCCGCGGCGGCGCCGACGGCGGCTCCGGCACGTCGTGCTCGATCGCCTACCCGTGGAAAACCGGCCACGCCTATCGGCTGCAGGTCACCGTGACGCAGGCCAATCGCAGCGACGGGCGCTCGACCGTCGACGGCTTCATCACGGACGTCGCCACCGGCGCCACGACGCCGACCGGCAGTATCGCGGTGCCGGCGGACTGGGGCGGCCTGTCGAGCTCGGCTTACCTGTTCGACGAGTACTTCCCGTTCAACGCCGCGTCGAAGGACCCGATGCAGCGGCCGTGCGTGCCGTATGCGCGCTACATGACGTCGCTGCCGCATTTCTACCTGAAGGATGTGGACTACCCGGCGACCGAGCGGTCGATCCGGCTGAATACGGGCAAGGACAAGTGCGCGGTGCTCTCGGGCACGCCGAACGCACGGGCCACGCTGGTCAACACGACGACCTATCTGCTCGAGAACGGCTTCCTGCCCGGGAGCCCGGGCGCGCCGAAATAACAAGCGGACGCGGAAAACAAAAAACCCGGCATGGAGCCGGGTTTTTCGTGGACGAGGTGCGCATCGGTCAATTGCGCGGCACATCGTCTGGTGTGCTTGGTTGCGGGGACAGGATTTGAACCTGTGACCTTCGGGTTATGAGCCCGACGAGCTGCCAGACTGCTCCACCCCGCGTCAGAGAAATAAATTATAGGGTGAGGAAGTACTCACGTCAATACTTTTGTCACAATTTCTGCCTCCCCTCCTCGCGCGACGATGCGTGACCCTGCATGACACCCGCGTTCGCACCCCATGCTCGCGGTAAGATGACGGCCTCCGAATTCACGCCGCACGCCCCCTCCCGTTCATGAAAATAGCCACCTGGAACGTCAACTCGCTCAACGTCCGCAAACAGCACGTGCTCGACTGGCTCGCGCAAAGCGGCACCGACGTCCTGTGCCTGCAGGAACTGAAGCTGCCGGACGAGAAATTCCCGCGCGCCGATCTCGAGGCGGTCGGCTACCGCAGCTGGTTCACGGGCCAGAAGACCTACAACGGCGTCGCGATCCTCGTGCGCGACACGCTCGCCGTCGACGAATCGGACGTCGTGCGCAACATCCCCGGCTTCGACGACCCGCAGCAGCGCGTGATCGCCGCGACGGTCGACGGCGTGCGCATCGTGTCCGCCTACTTCCCGAACGGCCAGGCGCTCGACTCCGACAAGTTCGTCTACAAGATGCAGTGGCTCGACGCGCTGCAGGCATGGCTGCGCACCGAGCTGCAGCGCTACCCGAAGCTCGCGCTGCTCGGCGACTACAACATCGCGCCGGAAGACCGCGACGTGCACGATCCCGCGAAATGGGAAGGCCAGAACCTCGTGTCGCCGCAGGAGCGCGCGCACTTCGCGCAGCTGATCGAACTCGGCTTCGTCGATGCGTTCCGCCGCTTCGAGCAGCCCGAGAAAACCTTCACGTGGTGGGACTACCGGATGATGGCGTTCCGCCGCAACGCGGGGCTGCGCATCGACCACATCCTGCTGTCGCCGGCGCTCGCGGCAACCTGCGCGTCGTGCGAGGTCGATCGCACGCCGCGCACGTGGGAACAGCCGTCCGACCACACGCCCGTCGTCGCGATCGTCGGCTGATCGCCCAGGGCCTGTTCACGCGCGATCAGCGCCGCGCGGGCGCCGGCCCGAGATGGGCCCACAGGAAGCCGAATTCGGCCGCATCGGCTTCCGCGCGTTCGAGATCGTCGGCGCTGCCGTGGCCGCCGTCGGTGTTCTCCCAGTACCACACCCGTTCGTGACCGAGCGCCTGCATGCGCGCGGCCAGCTTGCGTGCATGCGCGGGATGCACGCGGTCGTCGCGGGTCGACGTCGTCAGCAGCAACGGCGGATACACGACACCTTCGCGCACGCGGTGATAGGGCGAATACGCTGCCAGCGCCGCGCCTTCGCGCGGATCGTCCGGATCGCCGTATTCGTCGAGCCATGCGGCGCCCGCGTGCAGCTTCGGATAGCGCTGCATGTCGAGCAGCGGCACGCGGCACAGCACCGCGCCGAACAGCTCCGGCCGCTGCATCATGCACGCGGCGACCAGCAGCCCGCCGTTGCTGCCGCCCTCGATCCCCAACTGCGCGGCGCTCGTCACGCCGGTCGCAATCAGATCCTCGGCCACCGCGATGAAATCGTCGAACGAACGCTGACGGTGTTCGCGCTGCGCGTCGGTATGCCAGCGCGGTCCGAACTCGCCGCCGCCGCGGATGTGCGCGAACGCCATCACGCCGCCGCGTTCGAGCCAGCCGATGCCGAACGCATCGCTGTAGCCCGGCAGGTTCGGGATCGCAAAGCCGCCATAGCCCGACAGCAGGCACGGCCGCGCGACGCGCGTCTCGCCTTCCGGTGCGTCGAGCGCATCGCTCGGCCCGATCAGCGTGTACGGCACCACCGTGCCGTCGTGCGAACGCGCGCTCGCGCGGCGCACGACGAGGCCGGCCGCGTCGAACTGCACCGGCGGCCGGTCGAGCAGCACGCGGCGCGACGGTGCATCGTCCGCGCGGTCGGCCAGATCGGCCAGCCAGCATTCGGGCGGATCGAGATAGGTGTCGACGTCGACGTACACCTCGTCGTTCAGCGTCGATTCGACGGGCTCGACGTCGATCTGCGCGTCGCCGGGCCAGTCGAACGGCCGCGCGTCCCACGTCCACGCCCCGTCGTCGGCCTGCCGCGGCTGCCACAGCATCGTGCGGTTGTGCACGTCGTCGAGCCAGCTGGCGATCAGCGTCGTGCGCGTATGCGTCCACGTACAGGCGGACGTCGTCGGCCGCGGCGCGAACAGCGTCGTGAAATCGCGCGCGCCGGCCAGGAACGCCTCTTCGCGAATCGCGAGCAGCGAGCCGCCCGCGTGGCGCACGCCGTCGCAATCCCAGTCGAGGCGCGGCTCCAGCACGAGCCAGCCCTCCCAGAACCCGACCTCGACATGCGTCGGCACGTCGTAGCGCGCCCATTCGCCCGCGTCGGTCAACCAGTACGCGTGTGCGTCGAAGAAATCGACGCTGCGCCACGCGACGTGGCGGCGGTCGATCGGGTCGTACCACGCTCCTGCGCTGATGTCGTCCGGTTCGCCGCTGAACACGACGGGCGCGTCGGCAAGCGCCGTGCCACGCGCCCAGCGCCGCGCTTCATACGGATAGCCGGCGGCGGTCGCATGCGCTTCGCCGCGATCCCAGCTCACGTACACGGTATCGCGGTCGATCCAGCCGACCGTGTGATGGCCCGGCGCGTCGATCGTGAAACCGTCGTCGACGAAACGGCGCTCGACGAGATCGAATTCGCGCACGACGACCGCGTCGGCGCCGCCGGGCGACAGCGACAGCAGCACGCGATCGCCGTCCGGATACAGGATCGCCTCCTGCTCGAACACCCACGACTCGCCCTCTTCGGCGCCGAGCGCGTCGATGTCGAGCAGCGTTTCCCAGGCCGGCTGGCCGGCCCGCCAGTCGGCCCAGCGCGTGCGGCGCCACAGCCCCTTGGGATGGAGATCGTCCTGCCACAGGTCGTACGCCCAGTCGCGCCAGCGGGTCGGAATCACCGGGCGTTCGCGCGGCAGATACGCTTTCGCGAGACGCGCGGTCAGCGCGCGATAGGCATCGTCGTCGCGCAGCGCGGCGCGGGTGCGCGCATTCTGCTCGTCGACCCACGTGCGGGCGCGCTTGCTGTCGAGTGCTTCGAGGAAACGGAACGGGTCGGCCCCGGCGGGCCAGCGGAAGGATTCGGACATTGAGGATCGCGGAATGGCAAGCTGCATGCAAACCGCGATTATGTCCGATCGCGGCATGCGCGGGCCCGCGCATGCCGCGAATCGTGCTCAGGGTTCCAGATGGAGTTCCTGGATCTTGCGCGTGATCGTGTTGCGGCCGATGCCGAGCCGCTCCGCGGCCTCGACCTTGCGACCGCGCGTGAAGTCGAGCGCCTCGCGGATCACGGCGGCTTCGAAGCGGCGTGCGAGTTCGTCCATCACGTCGGCCGAGTTCTCGCGCAACAGCCGCGCGACTTCGGTGCGCAGCCCGTGCTCCCACAACGGGTAGCCGGCCGGCGCGCTGCCGTTCGCCGCGCTCGCGACGGGCGCGGCCGTCGGCGCTGCACCGATCGCGGCAGGCGCCGCTGCGTGACCGCCGCTGCCGTGCGCGTCCGCGCCGTCGCCCGTCGCGACGACCGGCGCACCGGCCGGCACGAGGTCGGGCGGCAGATCCTTGATCTCGACCGTCTGCGCGGGCGCCATCACGGTCAGCCAGTTCGCGAGATTCTCGAGCTGCCGCACGTTGCCGGGAAACGGCAGCGACGTCAGGTACGCGAGCGCGTCGTCGGACACGCGCTTCGGCTCGACGCCGAGATCGCGCGCGCTCTTCTGCAGGAAGTGACGCGTGAGCAGCGCGATGTCCTCGCTGCGTTCGCGCAGCGGCGGCAGACGCAGCCGGATCACGTTGAGCCGGTGATAAAGATCCTCGCGGAACAGCCCCTGCCGCACGCGCGACTCGAGATTCTGGTGCGTCGCGGCGATCACGCGCACGTTCGCGCGCAGCGGGTTGTGGCCGCCCACGCGGTAGAACTGCCCGTCCGACAGCACGCGCAACAGGCGCGTCTGCAGATCGAACGGCATGTCGCCGATTTCGTCGAGGAACAGCGTGCCGTTCTCGGCCTGCTCGAAGCGGCCCTGCCGCGTCGTCTGCGCGCCGGTGAACGCGCCGCGCTCGTGGCCGAACAGTTCGGATTCCAGCAGATCCTTCGGAATCGCCGCCGTGTTCAGCGCGATGAACGGTCCGTTCGCACGCGGGCTGTGACGGTGCAGCGCCCGCGCGACGAGCTCCTTGCCGGTGCCCGACTCGCCGGTGATCAGCACGGTCGCGGCCGAATGCGACAAGCGGCCGATCGCGCGGAACATGTCCTGCATCGCCGGCGCCTGGCCGAGCATCTCGGGCGCCTCGGCCACGCGCTCGTCCTGCGGCGCGCCGCCGCGCAGACTTTCTTCCACCGCGCGGCGGATCAGCTCGACCGCCTTGTCGACGTCGAACGGCTTCGCGAGGTATTCGAACGCGCCGCCCTGGAACGCCGCGACGGCGCTGTCGAGATCGGAGAACGCCGTCATGATGATGACGGGCAGGCCCGGCAGCCGCTCGTGCATCGCCTGCAGCAACTCGAGGCCCGAGCCGCCCGGCATCCGGATGTCGGACACGAGCACCTGCGGCGTCTCGTGGTCGAGCGCGGCCAGCGCATCGCGCACGTTCGCGAAGCTCTTCGTCGCGAAGCTGTCCCGGGCGAGTGCCTTTTCAAGCACCCAGCGGATCGATTGGTCGTCGTCTACTATCCAGATCGGCTTCATAGGTCGGTCAGGTATGGGTGAATCGCAATGCTGCCGCTCAATGGTCGAGCGGCAGCAGAATCTGAAATTCGGTACGTCCGGGCCGGCTTTCGACCTCGATCATCCCGTCGTGCTGCTGCACGAACGTCTGCGCGAGCGTGAGGCCGAGGCCGCTGCCGTCGTCGCGTCCGGACACGAGCGGATAGAAGATCCGGTCGCGGATCTCTTCCGGAATGCCGGGCCCGTTGTCGACCACGTGCAAGTCCAGTGCCAGCTTGTACAGGCGCTTCGCGATCGTGATCTTGCGCGCGATGCGCGTGCGCAGCTCGATCTTCGCGTCGCCCTGCGCGATCCGCTCGCGCAGCGCCTGCGCGGCGTTGCGCACGATGTTGAGCAGCGCCTGGATCAACTGCTCCTTGTCGCCGCGCAGGTCCGGCACGCTCACGTCGTAATCGCGCTCGATCGTGAGCCCGCGCGGAAATTCCGCGAGCATCACCGCGCGCACGCGTTCGCACACTTCATGAATGTTCACGTCGCCGACGATGTGCGGATGCCGGTGCGGCTCCAGCAACCGGTCGACGAGCGTCTGCAGGCGATCGGACTCCTTGATGATCACCTGCGTGTATTCGCGCAACTCGCCGCGCTCGCGCTCGCCCAGTTCGAATTCGAGCAGCTGGGCTGCGCCGCGAATGCCGCCGAGCGGGTTCTTGATCTCGTGCGCGAGGTTGCGGATCAGTTGCTTGTTGACCGCGGTCAGGTCGTGGATGCGCTCTTCCCGATCGGTGCGCGACTGCCGTTCGTTCTCGAACAGCTCGACGAGCACGAAATCGGGCGCGCTCTCGAGGAAGCCGACGATCGCATGCACGTGCAGCGGTTCGCGGCCGGGCCGGTCGAGCACGGTATCGAGGTGCGTCGCGTGAAAGCGTTCCTGGCCGATCGCGGTGATCGTCGACGCAAGCTCGTTCGCGTTCGGGAAAATCTCGCCCCACGGCCGCTGCGCGAGCTGCCGCCGCGAGATGTCGAGCATCGCCTCCGCGGACGGGTTCGCGAACGCGACCCGCAGCGTCTTGCGGTCGAGCACGATCACGACCGTCGGCAGCGCTTCGAGCCCCGCCAGCAGACCCGAGCGCGCGAGCCGCTCGTCGTCCGTCAGTCGTTCGGGTTGCCCCGTTTTCGCCTTGATCAGATTCTTCAGAACCATCTGCGTGCTTGTCGCGCCTCACCGGGCCAGAAAATGAAAATCGTCGGAACAAAAAAGGGACGGCCGGACGCCGTCCCCTTTCAGACTCCGCCGTTCCCGCCGCCAGCCGCGCGACGGGAACGAACCGGCATGACGGCGCTGAATCGAAGCGCCATCGCCGATTAGAGCGAGTAGTACATCTCGAACTCGATCGGGTGCGTCGTCATGCGGAACTTCGCCAGCTCCTGCTCCTTCAGCGCGAGGTACGCGTCGAGCATGCTGTCCGTGAACACGCCGCCACGGGTCAGGAACTCGCGATCCTTGTCGAGCGCTTCCAGTGCCTGGTCGAGGCCTGCGCAGACGGTCGGGATCTTTGCATCCTCTTCCGGCGGCAGGTCGTACAGGTTCTTGTCGGCTGCTTCGCCCGGATGGATCTTGTTCTGGATCCCGTCGAGGCCGGCCATCATCAGCGCCGAGAACAACAGGTACGGGTTCGCCATCGGGTCCGGGAAGCGCGTTTCGATACGGCGGCCCTTCGGGTTCGACACGTGCGGAATGCGGATCGATGCCGAACGGTTGCGTGCCGAGTAGGCGAGCTTGACCGGTGCTTCGAAGTGCGGGACCAGACGCTTGTACGAGTTCGTCGTCGGGTTCGTGATCGCGTTCAGCGCACGGGCGTGCTTGATGATGCCGCCGATGTAGAACAGCGCCAGTTCCGACAGGCCGGCGTAGCCGTTGCCCGCGAACAGGTTCTGGCCGTCCTTCCAGATCGACTGGTGAACGTGCATGCCCGAACCGTTGTCGCCGACGACCGGCTTCGGCATGAACGTCGCCGTCTTGCCGTACGAGTGCGCGACGTTATGGATGATGTACTTCGACCATTGCGTCCAGTCGGCGCGCTGAACCAGCGTCGAGAACTTCGTGCCGATTTCGTTCTGGCCCTGGCCCGCCACTTCGTGGTGGTGCACTTCGACCGGGATGCCGAGCTGTTCGAGCAGCAGGCACATTTCCGAACGCATGTCCTGGAACGTGTCGACCGGCGCGACCGGGAAGTAGCCGCCCTTCGTGCCCGGACGGTGGCCGGTGTTGCCGCCTTCGAATTCCTTGCCGGCCGACCACGGTGCTTCTTCCGAGTTGATCTTCACGAAGCAGCCCGACATGTCCGTGTTCCACTGGACCGAGTCGAAAATGAAGAATTCCGGTTCCGGACCGAAGTACGCCGTGTCGCCGATACCCGTGCTCTTCAGGTAGGCTTCCGCGCGCTTCGCGAGCGAACGCGGGTCGCGCTCGTAGCCCTTGCCGTCGGCCGGCTCGACCACGTCGCAGGTCAGCACGAGGGTCGACTCTTCGTAGAACGGGTCGACGAAGGCAGCGGTCGGGTCCGGCATGAGCAGCATGTCCGACGCCTCGATGCCCTTCCAGCCCGCGATCGACGAACCGTCGAATGCATGGCCGCTTTCGAACTTGTCTTCGTCAAACGCCGAAACCGGCACCGACACGTGCTGTTCCTTGCCGCGCGTATCCGTGAAGCGGAAATCGACAAACTTGACGTCCTCGTCCTTCACGAGCTGCATGACGTCGGCGACGGTTTTACTCATAACCTCTTCTCCTGATTGAACAATTCCGGCGGACTGGGAAACCGCCTCGTTTATCGAGCTGATCGGGGTCTTGCTTTGGCGCAGCGCGCCCCGATTCGACCGAATTCTATATAGCAGCTTCCGTGCCACCTTCATGCAGGATCGGCGCGAATCGCGTCAGGGCTCGCCACGACAGGGCTGCGCTGCGCGATTCCGGGGCTTTACCCGCCATCGGTTCCACCCCGAAAGCACCGACGTGGTGCAACCATCGAGCCCCGTCGCTTCGAGCGAGTTATTTTGGTGCATTCACGCCATTCTGCACTCTTTTGGTGAGCGCGTGTACGGCCCATGCACCGTGTCGCAGGCGGACGTCCGTGCCGCGACGTCGCGCTAGAATGATCGTTTGACCGATACGGAGACTCCCTGCCATGAGTACGCTGGACCAGCTTTACGCGAAGGCCGACGAACGCCGCGCACAAGGCGCGCTCAACTATGCCGGCGCGCTGCTGCCGGTCGAAGCATTCGAACTGCTGCAGCTCGACCCGTCGGCGCGCCTGGTCGACGTGCGCACCCGCGCCGAGCTCGACTGGATCGGCCGCCCGCTCGTCGGCGACGGCCAGTACCTGCACCTCGAATGGACGCGTTACCCGGGCGGCGTGCCGAACGCCGAATTCGTCAACGAACTGAAGGCGGCCCTCCCGGCCGATACGCCCATCCTGTTCCTGTGCCGCAGCGCCGCGCGCTCGAAGCTCGCCGCGGTCGCGTCCGCGCAGGCCGGCTTCACGAAGGCGTTCGACCTGCTCGAAGGCTTCGAAGGCGCGAAGGACGCCGAAGGCCACCGCAAGACGGTCGACGGCTGGTGCTTCCGCAAACTGCCGTGGATCGGCGCCTGAGCGCGCGCCGCTCACGCCGGCTGCGACGACCTCATCGTCGAGCCGGGCGATGACATGCCGATGACGGGCCGCGTTGCGCGGCCCGTTGCTTTTGACAAGGCGGCGTGGCAGGCCGCTCAGGCGCGCGGCGTATCGGGCTCGACGACGTCGCCGCCGAGCAGGTGCACGCCTTCGCGCAGCTTCACGAACGCGGCCGCGACCGCTTCCGGCTCGCCCTTCACGCCGAGATCGATGTGACGGCGCGCATAGATGCCCCCGCGCTCCGCGTCGCCGACGCTCGGCAGGCTGAACACGCGCACGCCGGGGAAATCGCGCTCGATCTTCTCCATCAACGGCGTGAGCGTCGATTCCGGCAGCTCGAACACATACAGCGAGCGCTCGGCATGCGGCGTCGCGTGATGCAGCTGCGCGTACTTCGTATCGAGCACCCATTCGATCATCGGCCACGCCATCACCGGGAAGCCCGGCACGAAATGCAGATCGCCGACCGAGAAGCCGGGAATCCGGTTGTAGCCGTTCGGGATGATCGTCGCGCCCGCCGGGAACACGCCCATGTTGAAGCGATGCTGGTTCTCCGGGGAATCGAAATCGACCGGCGCGGCCGGATCGGTATGCGTTTCGCGAATGCGCTCCGAAATCAACGCCTTCGCCTCCGGATGCAGCTCGAGCGGCACGCCGAGCGCGGCGGCCGCGCACTGGCGCGTATGGTCGTCCGGCGTCGCGCCGATCCCGCCCGTCGAGAACACGATGTCGCCCGACGCGATCGCGCGTGCGAGCGTCGCGGTGATGCGCGCCGGATCGTCGCCGACGTATTCGGCCCAGTCGAGCGCGAGGCCGCGCGCGCCGAGCAGCTCGATGACCTTCGCCAGATGCTTGTCCTGCCGGCGGCCCGAAAGGATTTCGTCGCCGATGATGATGATGCCGATGCTCATGCCTGCCCCATGTCGATTGCGGTGGCGCGCGCACTCGCGCGCAGGTCCTCCAGCGCGCGCAGGCAGTAGTGCCCGAACCACAGCGCCGAGAAGACGAGGATGAAAGCGTAAACCCAGATCATGGCGGCCGCGACGAACGGAAACAGCACCATCATCCAGACCGACGAGACCCACACGAAGGTCGGCACGGTGCCGAGCAGCCCGGTCGCGACGCCGATGCCGATCAGCGGCCAGCGGTGCCGGCGCACCAGCGCGCGGCGCTCGTCGCGGCTCGCGTGCAGCGCGAGCGCGTCGTAGGTCATCACGCGGTACGTGAGCCAGCCCCAGATCACCGGCGGCAGCAGCGCGAAGAACGGCGGAATCAGCCACAGCGGGATCGTGACGACGAGCAGCACGACGCCGACGATCGCCGCGCCGAGCGAATTGACCACGCTGCCGAAGAAGGTGCCGCCCCGCTTCGCTTCGAGTGCCGCGAACTGGCGATTCGACAGGTGCTTGATCACGACCGGCATCGAGATCGTCGCGATCAGCAGCAGCACGGTCAGCACGATCAGCGGGATCGCGAGCGACACGACCACGAACGGCGCGACGACCGCATGCAGTTGCGACATGCCGATCGCGTCGAATGCGCGGTACAGCATGGCCGTCAGCACGAAGCCGTCGAGCGCGCCGCGCGCGAGGTCCAGCAGCGTCTGCCACGAGAACCACAGCACGGCGCCCCACAGCAGCGCCGACACGACGAACGGCATCAGGGTGAGCCACAGCATGCGCGGGTGCAGCGCGCTGGCGAGCGCCCGGACGAAGGAACGCAGCAAGTCGTTCATGCGAGCCTATGGAATCTGGATTGACGGAGAAAAACGGGGAAAGGATAAACCACGCGGCCCGCATGCGCCAAAGCGCATGCGGGCCGCGTGGAAGGGTCGTTCAACGGGAGAACGGCCGGAGGGGATCAGGCCGACGCCGCGCCGCGCTTGGCGGGGAACAGGCGCCGGAAGATCCGCACGAACGCCAGGCCGTGCTGCGACCAGAAGCCGTCGCCATAGGACACGCCCTCGACCTGCTCGCGGATGCCGGTCGGCTCGACCGTGCGGCTCCACGACGCGGTGCCGAACATCATGTCCCACCACGGGAACAGCACGCCGAAGTTGCAGCCGTACTTGGTGCCTTCGTGGCCGTAGCCGACCGCATGGTGGCGGCGGTGGAAGATCGGGCTGACGAGCAGGCGCTCGCCGAGCCAGCCGAACGACAGCCGCGCATTCGTATGCTGGATGCTCTGCACGAAGTTCGTGACCGCGGTGAGCACGACGAACTGCGACGGCGTCACGCCGATCACGAGCGCGATCGCCGCGAAGAAGCACGACTGCAGCACGTCGTCGAGCAGGTGGTTGCGGTCGTCGCACCACAGCGACATCTGGCGCTGGCTGTGATGGACCGCGTGCAGCTCCCACCAGACGCCGAACTTGTGTTGCCAGCGGTGATACCAGTAGCCGGCGAAATCGAGCACGACGAGGTAGATCGCGAACGCGACGATCGGCTGCGAGGTCACGCCCGGCCACAGATAGTCGAGGTTGACGTTCGCGACACCGTGCAGGCGCAGCCACGCCTGGAAGTTGTCGAACACCGGCTGCAGCGCGAAGAAGAAGAACAGCGTGTAGATGCCGAGCTTCGAGATCGCCGTGTAGATCACGTCGACCCGCACCGCGCGGCGGTTCTTCCAGCGCTCGACCGGCAGCAGCGCCTCGAGCGGGCGCAGCAGCGCGAACATCAGCACCATCTGCAGCGCGCCGATGATCACCCAGTACAGCGCGTCGTAGGTGTCCTCGTCATAGTCCATCAGGTTGAACTTGAAGAGGAGCGGCTGCACGACGTCGACGTACAGCCAGGTCTGGATGTCCGACACGAACGCATCGATCAGGTGCAGCATCGTTCGCCTCCGCCCGTCACGCGCCGTTCGCCGCTCTCCACGGCGCGCGGTCGTAGAAGTAGATGCCGTGCGGCGAGCGGCCGACGGCGATCGTCTGCACCAGCTTGCGCGAGGCCAGGTCGATGATCCCGACCTTCTTCGCGAAACGGAACGTCACCCACAGCGTCTTCTTGTCGGCGGACAGCTCCATGTCGTCGGGGCCCGGCAACAGGCCCGTGATGTCGCCGACGTTGGTGAGCGTGTTCTCGTCGATGATGCTGATCGTGTTCGCGACGCGGTTCGTCACCGCGACGTGCGTGCCGTCGGCGAGCGAGCGGAAGTTGTGCGCGCCCTTGCCCGTGTAGATCTGCTTGACGACCTTCTGGTTGCGCCAGTCGACGACCGCGACGTAATCCGCGCCGGTCATCCCGACGAGCAGGAACTTGTCGTCCGGCGTGAGCCACAGGCCGGCCGGCACCTTGCCGACCTTCATCTTCCATTTGACCGTCTGCGTCGGCAGGTCGATCGCCGCGATCTCGCCGGACACCTGCAGCGACACGAGCAGCGTCTTGCTGTCCTTCGTGAACGCGAGGTGGCTCGGCATCACCGCGAGCGGCACGCGCTTCACGAGCTTCAGATCGCGGCCGTCGTAGCCGTAGATGTCGACGCGGTCGAGCCGCAGGCCGGCCGCCGCGAACCACTTGCGATCGGGCGAGAAACCGAGCTGGTAAGGATCGTCGATCCCTTCGACGGTGCGCTGCAGCTTGCCCGTCTTCGGATCGAGGAACATCAGGCTGTTCGAGACCGAATTTGCGACGATCAGCGACGCGTTGTCGGGCGTCGCCATCAAATGGTGCGGTTCCTTGCCGGTCGGCATCGTGGAAACGACTTCGCGGGTCTGCTGGTCGATCAGGGAAAGCGTCGCTTCGGCCGAATTGAGGACGATCACGTTATTCGCGTGGGCGGCGGGCGCCAGGACGGCGGCGGCCAGCGCGAGCGTGCGGCCGAGGGAAAGGAAAGTGCGCATGAAGACTCACGTCGTGGAACAGCAGTCATTGTAGAACGTTCGGCGGGCCCCGCCGGTTGACCCAGGCCGGCATTGCGCCGCTTCGACGCACGCCCCGCCTGCCGGACGAGCCGCCGCGGCAGGCGCCGTGCGGCCGACCGGGGCCGGCCGCCGAGGCCGGCCCGGCCCATCGAAGTTGCGCTAGCGCTGCATCGACTCCCAGACCTTGTGCAGACGCTTGACAGAGACCGGCATCGGCGTGCGCAGTTCCTGCGCGAACAGCGAAATTCGCAGTTCCTCGAGCAGCCAGCGGAATTCCGCGAGCCGCGCATCGGCGACGCCGCCGCGCTGCGACACCGCGCGCTGGTACTGCTGGGCGAGCGGCAGCAGGTCGGCCGACTGCTTCGCGTCGCGCGCCGGATCGGCCTTCAGCTTGTCGATCCGCAGCGCGATGCCCTTCAGGTAGCGCGGGAAGTGCGCAAGCTGCGCGTAAGGCGTGTCGATCACGAAACGCTTGCCGACCAGCGCGCCCAGTTGCTGCTGCAGATCCGCATGGGCCTGCGCGAACGGCTTCGCCTGCGCGAGCTTCTTCACGAGGCCCGCGTATTCGGCCAGGATCTGCCCGACGAGCCGCGCGATTTCCTGCGCGAGCAGGTTCAGGCGGCTGCGGCCCTCGTCGCGGCGCGCGTGGAAGCTCGCGTCGTCGTCGGGCAGCGGGTCCTGCAGGCACGCGCGGTCGAGCGCCGTATCGATCAGCTGGTCGCGCAGCTCGTCCTGCGTGCCGAGCGACATGTACTGCATCGCCATCTCGCGCAGGCCCGGCAGGTTCTTTTCGAGGAACTTGATCGGCTCCTTCAGCTGCAGCGCGAACAGCCGCCGCAAGCCGGCCCGGTGGATGCGCGCGGCCTCCTCCGGCGAATCGAACACCTCGACGTCGCAATGCGTGCCGCGGTCGACGAGCGCCGGATAGCCGTACAGCGTCTGGCCGCGCCGGCGGATTTCCAGCAGCTCGGGCAGCTTGCCGAAATTCCACGTCGTCAGGTTCTCGTACAGCGCGGTCGCGCCGGTTTCCGCCGCGGTGGCCGTCTGCGGCGCCGCGCCCTTGCCCGGCTTGCCGCCCTTCGCCGCCGAACCCGGCGCGGCAGCGGGCGCCGGCGTATCGCCTGCGTCGCCCGCGCCGGCATCGGCGCCGCCGGTCGCGATCGTCGACGCCGCCGCGATCTTCTGGAACTGCTGCTGCGCCTGCGCGCCCAGTTCCTGGCGAAGCTGCGCGAGATTGCGCCCCATCGCGAGCTGGCGGCCGTGCTCGTCGATCACCTTGAAGTTCATGAACAGGTGCGCGGGCAACGTCTCGAGCTTGAAGTCGGCCGTTTTCATCGCGACCTGCGTCTCGCCGCGCACGTCGGCGATCAGCGCCTCGACGAGCCCGCCCGCACCGAAGCGCTCGCGGCCCATCCGCTCGACGAAGCCGGCCGCGTACTCGGGCAGCGGCACGCAGTGCCGGCGCAGCTTCTGCGGCAGCGACTTCAGGAGCAACTGCACCTTTTCCTTCAGCATCCCCGGCACGAGCCACTCGCAACGGCGCGCGTCGACCTGGTTCAGCGCGAAGAGCGGCACCGCGAGCGTCACGCCGTCGCGCGGCGTGCCCGGCTCGAAGTGATACGTGAGCGCCATCTCGACGCCGGCCATCGTCGCGCGCTTCGGAAACAGGTCGGTCGTGACGCCGGCCGCCTCGTGGCGCATCAGGTCGTCGCGCGACAGGTACAGCAGCCGCTGCTTGTCCTCCGCCTGGCCGCCCTTCTTCACCTCGTCGCGATACCAGCGCTCGAACGCGGCGCCCGTGTGGATGCCTTCGGGAATCGCCTGGTCGTAGTACGCGTAGATCAGTTCGTCGTCGACCAGCACGTCCTGGCGGCGCGACTTGTGTTCGAGCTGCTCGATGTCGGCGAGCAGCTTGCGGTTGTGCGCGAAGAACGGCAGCTTCGTGTCGAATTCGCCTTCGACCAGCGCACCACGGATGAACAGCTCGCGGGCGCGCGCCGGGTCCTGCTTGCCGAACGCGACGCGCCGCCGGTGGTAGATCGGCAGCCCGTACAGCGTCGCGCGCTCGAATGCGCTGACCTGCGCCGGACGCTTTTCCCAGTGCGGCTCCGACAACGATTTCTTCAACAGGTGCGCGCCGATCTTCTCGACCCACTCAGGCTCGATCTTCGCGAGGCAGCGCGCGTACAGCCGGCTCGTCTCGACCAGTTCGGCCGCCATCACCCAGCGGCCGGCCTTCTTCGCGAGCGCGGAGCCCGGCCACAGGTAGAACTTGATGCCACGCGCGCCGAGGTAATGCGGATCGTCGTCGGCCTTCATCCCGAGGTTGCCGAGCAGGCCCGTCAGCAGGGCCAGATGAATCTGTTCGTAGGTGGCCTCGACTTCGTTGAGTCGCCAGCCGTGCTCGCGCACGACCGTCAGCAGCTGTGAATGGACGTCGCGCCATTCGCGCAGCCGCAGGTGCGACAGGAAGTTCTGCCGGCATGCGTCGATCAGTTGGCGATTCGATTTCTTGTGCGCGACGGCCTCTTCGAACCACGCCCAGATCTTCAGCCACTGCAGGAATTCGGAGCGCTCGTCGGCGAACCGGCGGTGCGCCTGGTCGGCCTGCTCCTGCGCCTCGATCGGGCGGTCGCGCGGGTCCTGCACGGACAACGCGCTCGCGATGATCAGCACCTCGCGCAGCGATTGCTGGTCGCGCGCGGCGAGAATCATCCGGCCGACGCGCGGATCGAGCGGCAGCCGCGCCAACTCGCGGCCGAGCGGCGTCAGCGCGTTGTCGTCGTCGACCGCGCCGAGTTCGTTGAGCAACTGGTAGCCGTCCGCGATCGCGCGGCCGGGCGGCGGTTCGAGGAACGGGAACGATTCGATCGCCGTCAGGTGCAGCGATTTCATCCGCAGAATCACCGACGCGAGCGACGAGCGCAGGATTTCCGGGTCGGTGAAGCGTGCGCGCGCCTGGTAGTCGCTTTCCTCGTACAAGCGGATGCAGACGCCATCGGCCACGCGGCCGCAGCGGCCCGCACGCTGGTTCGCGGCCGCCTGCGAGATCGACTCGACCTGCAGTTGCTCGACCTTGTTTCGGTACGAATAGCGCTTCACGCGCGCGAGGCCGGTGTCGACCACGTAGCGGATGCCCGGCACCGTCAGCGAGGTTTCGGCCACGTTGGTCGCGAGCACGATCCGGCGCGCGTTCGACGCCTTGAACACCTTGTCCTGGTCGGCCGCCGACAGCCGCGCGAACAGCGGCAGGATCTCGGTGTGCGGCGGATGGTGCTTGCGCAGCGCCTCGGCCGCCTCGCGGATCTCGCGCTCGCCGGGCAGGAACACCAGCACGTCGCCGGGGCCTTCGCGGCACAGCTCGTCGACCGCGTCGACGATCGCGTCCATCAGGTCGCGCTCGGCCTCGCGCGCGGTCTTCACGCGATCGCGGCCGCCGGTGCCTTCGGCGTTCTTCACCGCCGGGCGATCCTCGGCCACCGGGCGGTAGCGCATCTCGACCGGATACAGCCGCCCGCTCACCTCGATCACGGGCGCCGGACGTTCGTCGGTGCCGAAATGGCGCGCGAAACGGTCGGCGTCGATCGTCGCGGACGTGACGATCAGTTTCAGGTCCGGCCGCCGCGGCAGGATTTCCTTCAGGTAGCCGAGCAGGAAGTCGATGTTCAGGCTGCGCTCGTGCGCCTCGTCGATGATCAGCGTGTCGTACGCCTTCAGCAGCGGATCGGTCTGCGTCTCGGCGAGCAGGATGCCGTCCGTCATCAGCTTGACGGACGCGCCCGGCGCGAGGTTGTCGGTGAAGCGCACCTTGTAGCCGACCACCTCGCCGAACGGCGTGCCGAGTTCCTCGGCGATGCGGCGGCCGGTCGACGATGCGGCCAGGCGTCGCGGCTGCGTATGGCCGATCAGGCCCGTGCCGCCGGCGCCGAGGCCGCGGCCGAGATCGAGACAGATCTTCGGCAACTGCGTGGTCTTGCCCGAGCCGGTTTCGCCGCAGACGATGACAACCTGATGACCGGCGATCGCGCGCGCGATTTCGTCGCGCTTGCCCGACACGGGCAGGCTTTCGGGGTACGTGATCGGCGGGACGGGATTCGGTGCCACCGCGGCACGCGGCGCACGTTCGCGGCGCGGGGCGCGGTGGCACC